>JBFZDU010000458.1:0-19384 GCA_041307205.1 Gammaproteobacteria bacterium
GTCCCCAGGAGCGTCTCCAGCACGTCGTGGTACAGGGGCTTGCGTTGGGATTGGTAGGCCACTTCGCCGTCCCAATGCATACCCAGCTGATCCAGGGTCGATAGGATATGCCGCGCCGCACCGGGGCGGGTGCGGGTTTCATCGACGTCTTCGATGCGTACCAGCCACTCGCCCTGCTGCGCCCTCGCATCCAGGTAGCTGGCCATGGCCGCGACCAGGGATCCAAGGTGCAGGGGGCCGGTCGGGGAGGGCGCGAACCGCCCGCGGTAGGGTTGAGAAGGGTCTGCGCCCGGCGGCGGACTCAGCCGGCCTGGTGCTCGCGCAACTCTTCCTGCGTCTTGCAATCGATGCACAGGCTGGCCGTAGGTCGGGCCTCGAGACGCCGCACCCCAATCTCCACCCCGCAGGACTTGCAATAGCCGTATTCGTGGTTATCGAGCTTGCGCAGCGACTCGTTGATCTTCTTGATCAGTTTGCGCTCGCGGTCGCGGGTGCGCAGTTCCAGGCTGAAATCGGACTCCTGGGAGGCACGGTCATTGGGGTCGGGAAAATTTGCGGCATCATCCTTCATGTGGTCGACGGTGCGATCGACCTCCGTCATCAGCTGGTTGCGCCAACCCTCGAGAATTGCGCGGAAATGTGCCACCTGGCCATCGCTCATGTAGGCTTCGCCTACGGCAGGCTCATAGGGCTCGAAGCGATAGGGATCGACGAACCCGTCTTGGGGATCTGCAGCCATGCTCGATTACTCCAGCGCATGCCCTAGTGATAAGCGAACTAAAATAGCAAACCCGGGGGAGGGGGGGCAACCGCGCCTTCTCCCGATCTGACGCAGCAGCAGCGGAACAGCCATGACGACAGCGGTACAACTGGAAGCATTGATCTTCGACGTCGACGGTACATTGGCGGATACCGAGCGCGACGGGCATCGCGTCGCCTTCAACCGTGCCTTTGACGATGCGGGCCTGGACTGGCACTGGACGGTGGAACTCTATGGCGAGCTGCTGGCGGTTACCGGGGGCAAGGAACGCATTACCCGTTACGTGGAGCGCTTTCGGCCCGACCTGCGCGACCGGCCGGATTTCGGCGCTTTTGTGGCCGAATTGCACCGGGCAAAAACCGCCCATTACACGGGCCTGCTGGCGACTGGTCAGATTCCCCTGCGGCCCGGCATCGAGCGCCTGATTTCAGAGGCGCGGACGGCCGGCGTGCGCTTGGCGATTGCCACCACCACGACACCGGAGAATGTCACGGCCCTGTTAGCGGCCACGCTGGGGGAAGAAAGTACGTCCTGGTTCGAAGTGATCGGTGCCGGGGATATCGTGCCACAGAAAAAGCCGGCGCCCGACATCTACGACTGGGTGTTGCAGCGTCTCGGCCTGCCGGGCGGAGCCTGCATGGCGATCGAGGACTCGGACAACGGCGTACAGTCGGCTTGGCAGGCCGGCGTGCACGGCATCCTGGTCACTTATAACGACTACACGACGGCCCAGGATTTTGCTCTCGCCCCGTATGTCGTCAGTCACCTCGGCGACGCGGGCAATCCCTTCATCGCCCGGAAGGGGCAGCTGCCAGCGCGGGAATTCCTCAGCCTGCAGGACCTGCGCGCGATGCACCACCAGGCTGGGAGTTAACGCCCGCCCGTGCATCACGGGGCCGCAGCTGTCGTACCCAGAACTTGGTCGCACCTGCCACCAGGGCCGGCATGGCGAGCAGCTGCAGCCCGGGCAGCAGCATCAGCACCGTGGCTCCGGCGCCGAACGCCAGCGACGCCAAGCGATGTTGCCTGAGGATGCGGCGTTGCGTGCCCAACGCCACGCCGTGATTTCCCATGGGGTAGTCGGCGTACTCCAGGGCCAGGAACCACAAACCCAACAAGATCCATAGCGGCGGCGCGAAGACGTTCAGGCCCGGGATCAGGAACAGGAGCAGTACGGGCACGGCCAGCCGCAGAAAATAAGCCAGCTTGCGTAATTCCCCGAACACCGCGGGTGCGATCGTGCGCCATAGCGGTGGTTCATCCTGGTGCGGAGCTATGCCCGTGAGCAGAGCCTCGGTCCGCAAGGCCAGCAGGCTGTTGAATGGTGCGCCGAGCAGATTTGCCAGGATCGTAAACGTATAAAATGCGATCAACAGGTACGCGATCACCGCCAATGGCCAGAGCAGCCACTGCAGATATTGCCACCAGGCGCCTTGCGGCAGGTGGCGTGCCATGAAGGCATCGAAGTATACGAACCCCACCCAAGCCACACCGACGTAGAGCAAGCCATTGAGCAGTATCGGGATCACGGCGTAGCGGCGTAAGCCGGGTTTGAATATCAGAATTATCCCATTGAAAGGCAATGAGAAAGCTGCGATAAGCTGGGTCATAGGGGCGTTCGCTGGCGTGGCCCGTCGGGGTTGTGGTGCAATGTGCCGTCAACTGCGCCTCGTGACTAAATCGAGCGCTGCGGCGGCCGCTACATATGAAGGTTCCGGTGTCCGGAAAAAGTTTCACATAGATTCCGGTAGAATGCCGCCTCTGGGTAGTTTCGCTACTGTCGGATCAACAAAAACGCAATGAGGAAGCTATGACCATCCGCCCAGCAATCCGAGTCAGCTTCGCCTTGATCGCGGCCCTTGCCGTGTTGACGGCATCCTTGGCAGGCTGTGCCGGCCGAAAACCCAAGCATCCCGAATTGCCGGAAGCAACGGGTGACGCGCAGTATGCGACCCGCTACCGGATAGCACCCGGCGACACCGTGCAAATTTTCGTCTGGCGCAACCCCGAAGTGTCTACCAGCGTCCCGGTGCGGCCCGATGGGCTGGTATCGGCACCGCTGCTCGAAGAACTGCCTGCGGCCGGCAAGACGCCGGCGGAACTGGCGCGTGACATTGAGCAGGAACTGGCGACCTACCTGCGTGACCCCTTGGTCACGGTCATCGTCAACGGCTTCGTTGGAACCTATCGCGAGCAGATCCGGGTGCTGGGCGAGGCGTCGACGCCCAAGTCGCTGCTGTACCAGGACTCGATGACCCTGCTTGACGTAATGATTGCGGTGGGCGGGCTGACCGATTTCGCCGACGGGAACAACGCCACCCTGGTGCGAATCGTCGATGGTAAGCAGGAACAGTATCGGCTGCGCATCGACGACCTGATCCGAACCGGCGATATCGCGGCCAACGTGGACGTACGTCCGGGGGATGTGATCATTATCCCCGAGGCCTGGTTCTAAGCGCCGTCTGCCATGCATGAGATCGTTGTACTGCTGCTCCGGTATGTCCGCGGCACCTGGCGCTATCGCTGGTGGATGCTGGGCATCGCCTGGGTGGTCAGCCTGGTGGGTTGGACCGTGGTGGCCCGCCTGCCGGACCAATTCGAAGCAACTGCCCGCGTTTACGTGGATACCAGTTCAGTGTTGCAGCCGTATCTGCAGGGCCTGGCCATTCGGGCTACAGACACGGAACGCAAGATATTCCTGATGACCCGTACGCTCCTTAGCCAGCCGAATCTGGAAAAGGTCACGCGCATGACCGACCTCGATCTGCAGGCCAAGACGGCCCGCGATCGGGAGAAGATCCTGGACGATTTGCGGCAGGAAATCCGCTTCGGCGGCACCAGCCGCGAAAATCTCTACACCATCAACTATGTCAACAACTCGCCGGAACTGGCCAAGCTGGTGGTCAAGTCCCTGCTGACCATATTCATGGAAAGCAATCTGGGCGAAGCCCGCAAAGACCAGGATTCCGCCACCCAGTTCCTCGAACAGCAGATCGCCGAGTACGAGCGCCGCATGCGCGAGGCCGAGGGGCGTCTGACCGGCTTCAAGCAGCGCAATCTTAACTTGCTGCCCAACGAGACCGGCGGCTATTACGAGCGGTTGCGCGATGTGCGCGGCAAAGTGGAAGTGGCCCGGTTGGACCTCAAGGTGCAGGAAGATCGGCTGAGTTCGCTGGAAGGCCAGGTGGAGGGCGAGGTGCCCACGTTTGGCCTCGGACCGGAGCCGGCGGTGATCGAACAGAGCATCGATACCCGCGAGCTCGACCGCCGCCTCGAATCGCTGCGCTTGCGGCTTGATGAGTTAATGGTGCGTTTCACCGAACGGCATCCGGATGTGGTTTCCACCAAGGCAAGCATAGAAACCTTGGAACAGGAGCGCGCCGAGGCGATAGCCAAGGCCAGGGCCGAGTTACAGAAAGCCGGCCCGTCCAACGCCTACAATATCGACAAGAATCCGGTTTATCAGCAGATGCGGATTGCGCTGTCCCAAGCCGAGGCCGAAGTAGCGGCCAAACGCAGCCTGCTTCAGGAGCTGGAGAACCAGCTGAAGACACTGGAGGAAATGGCCGACGAGGTATCGACGCTGGAATCGCAACAACGCGAACTGCAGCGCGAGTACGAGATCATGAAGAAGAACCATGGCGAGCTCGAAACGCGCCTGGAGTCGGCGCGGCTCGGACGCAAGGCCGCCTCGAGCTCCGATTCGGTGCAGTTCCGCGTGATCGATCCGCCGCGGGTGCCGCTCAAGCCGAGCGGACCCAATCGGGTGCTGCTCAGCTCCGCAGTGCTTGGGGCCGGCCTGCTCATCGGCCTGGCGATCGCCTTCGTGATGTCGCAATTCCGGCCGACCTTTGACGAACGCCAGCTGATGAACGATGTCCTCGGACTGCCGGTCCTGGGGAGCGTAAACATGGTGTGGACCAGCGACCAGGTGCGCGCCCGCAAGGTGCGGAACCTGAGTTTCGTCGTGACCCTGACATCCTTGGTGCTGGTGTTCGGTATCGTGCTGGCCCTGTACCAGTTCGAGATCGACCTGCTGCCGCGCCTGGCCCAATCCCTGAAGCTGACCTGACATGAGCATCATAGAAAAAGCTGTCGACAAGCTGCTGGGGGAGAGTCAGACGGCGAAGGCGCGAACCGGCCCGGCCTCCACCGAACGCCGTGAGGCCGCGTTGGCCAGTCCCGCGCCCACCCCGGACCCCCTAGGCGCGGCGGTAGCCGTGCCTGCCACTGAGCAGCGCCCGGCACAGTCACCGGAGGATGCCGGGCCGGTCGCTTTCCCTCCGGGTGCGGGTGCGGCTCCGCCGCCGACGACCCCGGATGTGCCGACCGCGAGTGTGGCGGTGCCGTACCTTAAGTCGGTGCTAAGTATCCGCGCGCTCGCGTTGGAGGGGGTCATTTCCCCCGAAGCGGAACGCAGTCGGGCGGCCGAAGAGTACCGTATGATCAAGCGCCCGCTGTTGACTCGGGCCTTCGGCGCCCAGCCTGTGGGTGAGTCGCACCGTAATTTGATCATGGTGACCAGTTCGGTGGAGGGCGAGGGCAAGACTTTCAGTTCCCTCAATCTCGCCATCTCGATCGCCATGGAGATGGATCGTACGGTCTTGTTGGTGGATGCAGACCTTGCCAAGCCCGGCCTGTCGCGGCTGCTCAAGATCAACAATCTACCGGGATTGACCGACCGGTTGATCGATGAGTCCGTCGACCTGGCCGATGTCCTGCTTTCCACCGACATCCCCAAGTTCAGCGTGCTACCGGCTGGGCGCAGGCATCGCCGCTCGACCGAATTGCTCTCCAGCAACACCATGCGGCGGCTGCTGGACGAATTGGCGCTGCGCTATTCCGATCGCGTGGTGCTGTTCGATTCGCCGCCACTGCTGGCAACTAGCGAAGCCAGCGTATTGGCACAGCACATGGGTCAGATCTGCCTGGTGGTCGAATCCGCGGTGACACCGCAGTTCCTGGTCAAAGATGCGTTGGCGCGGCTCGAACACACCGACAACGTGTCGTTGGTACTCAATAAGTGCAAGCCGGACCTGTTCCTCGGCAAGTATGGATACAACTATGGTTATGGCACGGGTTACGGCTATGGCTACGGCTATGGTTATGGCTACGGGCAGGACGACAAGTAGCGATCCGTCATGGGCCTTGTGAATTCTTCTCGTGCCGCGAGCACCGCCTTCGGCGTGATCGTATTGAGCGCCCTGGCGGCGCCAGGCATCGCAGGCGACTGGAAACTCACCGATCGCTTCTCCACCTCACTCAGTCTCAGCGACAACATCGACCGCACGGCTGACGGTGAGAGCGGTCTGATCTGGGATGTGACGCCCGCCCTTGCCTTGACCGGCCGCGGCGCAAGAGTGAATGGTGCCATTTCGTTCGCCCCGACGTTTTCGCAACAGTTCGGCGGCGATGACGAGAATAGATTCTCGCTGAACATGAACGGCAGTGCGGACGCCGAAGTGTACGAGAACGTGCTGTTTGTCGACGCCCGATCCACTGCCGGGCTCACCAGCATTTCCGGCCGCTCCAATATCGGCCTGGGGCCGTCCACCGGTATCGGTAACGACGATATCACCCAGTTCTTCACGCTCGCAGCCGGCGCGGAACTGCGCAACCGCTTCGGGCGCTATGCCGATACGCGCCTGCGACTGGATCTGGATTTGGTGGCCTACAGCGAAGGCAGCCTGGACTCAAGCGAGTCCGAAAGTCTGAATTTCGTCGTCAACAGCGGGTCGCATTTCCCGATCCTGCCGTGGACCATCACTTTCGACACCAACACGACCCGTTATGACGATCGGGATGACACCCGGACCAGTCTGGACGGCCAGGTCCGCTACCGTTGGGACACCCACTGGCTGGCCCGCTTCACCATCGGCGTTGAAGACAACGAGGTGCAGACATTGCGCGAGGACACGAGTGGGCCGTACTGGTTCGTCGGGGGACTTTGGACACCGAACCCGCGCACCCGGCTGGATTTCCGATACGGCGAGCGCTATTTCGGCCCGGACTGGAACCTGGATTTCTCGCACGGGACCCGTCGGACGACGCTGACCGCCGCGGCCTTTCAAACCCTCACCAGCGAACGGGCCGAGCGGCTCGGCAATGCATTTCTACCCCCGGTTGCGGTTGGCCAGACCGACCCTAACATCCCGCCCAGCCTCGATCCCAATACCGACCTGCCGCCCGTGCTCGATGAGGATTATCTCAACACCGGCGTGCGCTTTGGGGTTGCGCTGGCGGGTCGGCGGACCGACGTGTCCGCTTATCTCGGCTGGTCGCAGCGCGACTACGAATTCAGTGAGCGGTCGGAGGACACCTACAGTTCAGGCATTCGCGCCAGTCGCCGCCTGTTCGGCGATTACACTGCCCATGCCGGATTCAGCTGGCAGTACACGGATTCGAGCTTTGACGGCGACTCGCAGAGCTATAAGTTCGACCTCGGTGCCAGCCGTTCCTTGGGGCGCCGCTCCAGCATCGGTCTCAACTTTGCGCATTATCAGGACGATTTCGATACCAGCGCCTCGACCACCGAGAACCGCTTGACGGCGACTTTCTCCACCAGCTTCCTCTAAGGCCATGTACGAAGATTTCTACGGGTTTACCGGGAGGCCGTTCCAACTCAGCCCGGATGCGCGCTTTTTCTACAACAGCAAGGTCCACAACCGGGCGATGGCTTACCTGCGCTATGGGATGCGCCAGGGCGAAGGCTTCATCGTCATTACCGGGGGCATAGGTACCGGCAAGACCATGCTGGTACGCAACCTGTTCGAGGAACTCGATCGCGACACGGTAGTGGCCGCCCAACTGGTGTCGACCCAGGTGGAAGCCGACGATGTGTTGCGCATGGTCAATGCCGCGTTCGGCCTGCCGCACGAGAACCTGACCAAGGCGGCGCTGCTGCGTAACCTCGAGGCCTTCTTCCGGGCGCGCCGCGCCGAAGGTAAGCGGGTGCTGCTGGTGGTGGACGAGGCGCAGAACCTGCCACGACGGTCGGTCGAGGAACTGCGGATGCTTTCCAATTACCAGGAAGGGGGCGAGGCGCTGTTGCAGAGCTTCCTGCTCGGGCAGGTGGAACTCAAGCAACTGCTGCAGGGGCCGGGCATGGAACAGGTGCGCCAGCGCATCATCGCCGGCTATCACCTGCAGTCCCTGGACCGCGACGAGTTGCAGGCCTATATCGAGCACCGCCTGCGCACGGTCGAATGGCAGGGCGATCCGGCGATCACGGCAGACGCCTATGATCGCATCTACGAGGCCACCGGCGGCGTGCCGCGCCGGGTCAATACGATTACCGACCGCCTGTTGCTGTTCGGGTGCCTGGAGGAGCTGCATGAACTCAGCGCCCGCGAGACCGAGACGGTCATAGACGAAGTCTCCCAGGAGGTCGGACATACCCGGCCGGGCTCGGAAGAGGAACCCGCCGCCGATTTGGGCCGCCCGGTACCCGGCGACGACCTGGCAACGCGGGTGCGCCTGCTGGAGCAGTCTCTGGAGACATTGCGCGCCGAGGCCAGGCGTGACCGCCGCCTGCTGCGCAAGGCGATTTTACTGCAGATGGAAACGGACGACGATGGGCTCATCTGAGTTGCCGATCAAGTTGGTTTGCGTGGTTGGGGCCCGGCCCAACTTCATGAAGATCGCGCCACTGATGCGGGTGTTCCGCGGCCGGCCCGAGCGCTTTGACGCGGTGTTGCTGCATACCGGGCAGCATTACGACGAGGCCATGAAGGACGCCTTCTTCCGCCAGTTGGGCATCCCGCAGCCGGATATCGATCTGGAGGTGGGTTCAGGTACGCACGCGGTGCAGACGGCCGAGATCATGCGGCGCTTCGAACCTGTGCTGGATGCGCGACAACCGGATGCGGTGCTGGTCGTGGGCGATGTCAACTCGACCATCGCCTGCGCCCTGGTCGCGGCGAAGAAAGGGGTGGCGGTCATCCACGTCGAGGCCGGGCTGCGCAGTTTCGACCGGGCCATGCCGGAGGAGATCAACCGGGTTCTCACCGACCAGATTTCCGATCTGCTGTTCACTACCGAGCCCGACGGCGAACTCAATCTGGTGCGAGAAGGGGTGGCAGCGGAGCGCGTGCATTTCGTCGGTAACGTGATGATAGACACTCTGATGGCGAACCTGCAGCACGCCGTGCCGGCGGAACAAACGCTGCGCGCGATGGTTGGCCCGGGGCAGTTCGCGGCGCTGCCGGCACGCTTCGGCGTGCTGACCCTGCACCGCCCGTCGAACGTCGATGACCCGCAGGTATTGACTCGGTTGCTGCAGACCCTGGGCAGGCTGAGCCAGCAACTGCCGCTGGTGTTCCCCGTTCACCCCCGGACCCGTGCGCGCATCGAGGCGGCGGGCCTGGGCGAGATACTGGCCGGTCCGGGCATCGCCGCCATTCCGCCGCTGGGCTACCTGCAGCTGCTGGGCCTGATGCGCGCTGCGACCCTGGTGCTGACGGATTCGGGCGGCATTCAGGAGGAGACCACGGCCCTGGGGGTGCCCTGCCTTACCCTGCGCGACAACACCGAGCGCCCGGTGACCGTGTTCGAAGGTACCAACACCATCGTCGGGGCGGACCCGCAGCGCATAGCGCAGGCCTTCGCCGAGGTGCTGGGCAGCGGCGGCAAGGCCGGGCGGGTACCACAGCTATGGGACGGGCATGCCGCAGAGCGGATTGCTGACCGCATCGAGAGCTGGATGTCGGCACGGCAACGCGCGGCTGCCTGAACGGGGATATCGACATGGCGATCCGCAATGCGATGACCGTCGACGTGGAGGACTACTTCCAGGTTTCGGCCTTCGAGCGCTATATCTCGCGGGATGACTGGGATCGCATCGCGCCGCGCGTGCCGCGCAATGTCGAGCGGATCCTGCAGCTGTTTGATACGCACCAGGTGAAGGCCACATTCTTCACCCTGGGCTGGGTGGCAGAGCGCTTCCCCGCCTTGGTGCGGCGCATGGTCGAAGAAGGCCACGAAGTCGCCAGCCACGGCTGGTCGCACGTGCGGGTCACGCGGCAGGACGCCGATCAGTTTCGCGCCGATGTCACGCGCACCAAGGCGTTGCTGGAGGACATTACCGGCTTGCCCGTCCATGGTTACCGCGCGGCGAGTTATTCGATCGGTGCGGGCAACCTGTGGGCCCTGGACGTATTGCAGGAAACCGGACACAGCTACAGCTCCAGCATCTTCCCGATCCGCCACGACCTCTACGGCATGCCAGAGGCGCCGCGCTTCGCCTTTCAACACGGTGCGGCGGGTCTGATCGAATTCCCCGTCACCACGGTGCACTGGGCTGGGCGCAACCTGCCGTGTTCGGGTGGCGGCTGGTTCCGGTTGTTGCCGTACCGGGTCTCGCGCGCGGCCATGCGGCGCGTGAACCAGGTCGATGGCCAAGCCGCGATCTTCTATTTCCATCCGTGGGAGATCGACCCGGCGCAGCCACGCCAGCCCGGCCTGGACGCCAAGACGCGGTTTCGGCACTATCTCAACCTCGATCGCATGGAAGCACGCTTGCAACGCCTGCTGCGGGATTTCGCCTGGGGACGTATGGACGAGGTCCTGTTTCAACCTTACGTCGCTACAAACCGCCGCTCGTGATGGCCCCGGGCATTCTGTATCTGGTCCACCGGATCCCCTATCCGCCGAATAAGGGCGACAAGATTCGTTCGTTTCACCTGCTGCGACGGCTGGCGCGCGACTACCGGGTGTTTCTCGGGGCTTTCATCGATGACCCGGAAGACGAGCGGCACGCCGGTGCGGTCGGGGAATACTGCGCCGAGACCCATTTCGTGCGCCTTGATCCGCGCCGGGCCCGCCTGCGCAGTCTGCGCGGTCTGGTGACTGGCGAGGCGCTGAGCCTGCCCTATTATCGGGATGACCGCCTGACGCGCTGGGTAGCGCAGGTCACGGCACGCGAAGGGATAGAGAAGGTCGTGGTGTTCTCATCGACCATGGCGCAGTACGTGCTGGACACAGGCTTCGCAGCATTGCGGCGCGTGGTCGACTATGTCGATGTGGACTCGGACAAATGGCGGCAGTATGCGCCGACCCGCCGCTGGCCGATGAGTTGGGTATACGGACGCGAAGCGCGCAAGCTGCTGGACTTCGAGCGCCGGGTCATCGCCGCCTGCGACGCAGGGGTGTTCGTGTCGCCGCACGAAGCGGCGCTGTTCCGGGAACTGGCTCCGGCGCAGGCCAGCAAGGTCTGGCATGCGAACAATGGTGTGGACCTGGCCTATTTCTCCCCCGGCCTCGGCTTGCCCAATCCCTTTACGGTGGCCGAACAGCCCTTGGTGTTCGTCGGAGCCATGGACTACTGGCCGAACGTCGATGCCGTCCGTTGGTTCGCCGAAGGCATTTTCCCGCAGATCAGGGCCCGCGTCCCGCAAGCGGTTTTCTATATCGTCGGCGGGAGCCCGAGCCCGCAGGTGCGGGCGTTGGAACGACTGCCTGGCGTGCGCGTGACCGGACGCGTGGCGGATGTCCGCCCCTATGTGGCGCACGCCGCAGTGTCAGTCGCGCCGCTGCGCATCGCCCGCGGCGTACAGAACAAAGTTCTGGAGAGCATGGCCATGGGGCGTCCAACGGTGGTTACGCCGGCGGCACTGGAAGGCATAGACGCGGAGCCGGGAAGGGAACTGTTGCTGGCCGAGGACGGACCGAACTTTGCCAGGCTGGTGTGCCAGCTGATCGAAGGCGCGCTGGACGGACCTGCGATTGCGGCCGCGGCACGGCGGCGCGCAGTGGCGGCATACGACTGGGAACACACCCTGGCCGCATTTGGCGACCTGTTGTTGGGTCCATCCAGGGCGTCACCGGCCAGGGAGGCGGTTCGTGAATAGCCGGCAGCAGGGTCGGGCGGCGCAGCCCGTTTTGAATCTCTGGCGCCACGCTATTCTCGCAGTGCTGGTGGCCGGCACAGTGCTGCTGGGCGCGCTGCACGCCACGGTCTGGTCGCTGGTCGACACTTGGCTCAACGCCGAGACTTATACCCACGGCTTTCTTATCCTGCCAATTTCGCTTTGGCTGGTCTGGCAGAAGCGTGCCGAGTTGAGCCTGATGCGGCCGCGACCCGCCGCCATCGTGCTGCTGTTGCTGGCAGCGACCTTGGTGCTGTGGGCGCTGGCCGAGCTGGTGGGCGTGCAGGTGGTCGAACAAGTCGCGCTGGTAGCGGCGCTGATTCTGGCGGTGTGGGCGGTCGTCGGCCACCGGGTCGCCTGTTACCTGAGTTTCCCGCTGTTGTTCCTGTTCCTCGGCGTACCCATGGGCGAGGACCTGGTGCCCTCGCTGATGGAGTTCACCGCGACCTTCACGGTGAAAATGCTGCAGTTGACCGGCATACCCGTGTACCGGGAGGGATTGCATTTCGTCATCCCCAGTGGTTCCTGGTCGGTGGTCGAGGCTTGCAGCGGGGTACGTTACCTGATCGCGTCGGTGACCTTGGGTTTCCTGTATGCCTATCTGTCCTACGCCAGCCTGTGGCGACGGCTGCTGTTCATCGCCCTGTCCGCGATAGTGCCGATCCTGGCCAACGGCATACGCGCCTACCTGATTGTCATGATTGGCCACCTCAGCGACATGCAGCTGGCCGTCGGTATCGATCACCTGATCTACGGCTGGCTGTTCTTCGGTCTGGTGATGCTGCTGCTGTTCTGGATTGGTTCGTTCTGGAGGGAGCCGCATCCGGCGCCGGACCAGGCGGCCGACGTGATCGCCAGCCAGGCCGGCCGTACCGATCCGGTGCGTTTTTACACGGTGGCCGCGCTGGTGGGTGGCCTGTCCCTGTTGACCGTTGTGGCCACAGGGTGGCTGGAACAGCGGTCAGGCTCCCTGGTGGCAACGCTCGCGGCGCCCGAAGGATTGGCGGGCTGGACGCGGAGCGAGGGTCTGCCGGCCTGGAACTGGCAACCGCAGACGCTCCAGGCTGACCAGCAGCTGAGTGCCACCTATCGCCGGGGAGAACAGGAAGTTGCGGTTCTGGCGATGCTGTATCCGACCCAACGCCAGGATGCCGAGGCGGTGAACTCGGGCAATCAGGTGTTGGGCCGCGACAGCGACTGGCGCGTTACCGATCAGGGCCAGGTCAGCGTCGCGGCCGCGGGTATCCCGGAAACGGTCAACAGTTTTGAACTGCGGGCGGGGCGGGGAGCTTTGGCGCCCGATACGCGGGCGCTGCGAGTCTGGCAATGGTACCGGCTCGGCGCGCGCAGCACCGCCAACTCCTATCTCGGGAAGTTCTACGCCGCCATGAATCTGCTCTATCCAGGCCGCAGCGATGGCGCCTACGTGCTGCTCGCCGCCATGGACACGCCCGGCGCTGCGGCAGCGCGCCAGACCCTCGGCGCCTTTGCGGCCGACATGGGAGCGGCGCTCGACGGTGCGTTCGAGCGCACCGTCGTCGCCGGTGCCGGGCCGCGCCCGTGACCGGAGCGCAGTGACTGCACCATGTGCGGATTTGTCGCCATTTTCGATACCCGGGGGCAGCGATCGATCGACCGTGGCTTGCTGCACCACATGAACGAAGCCCAGTTTCACCGCGGGCCGGACGAGGGTGGTCTGCACCTCGAGCCGGGCGTCGGTCTGGCACACCGTCGTCTTTCGATCATCGATCTCGCATCCGGGCAGCAGCCGCTGTGGAACGAAGACCAGAGCGTGGTGGTGGTCTACAACGGCGAGATCTACAACTTCCAGGAGCTGGTGGCCGAACTGCAGGCGCAGGGGCACAGCTTCCACACGCACTCGGACACGGAGGTCATAGTCCACGCCTGGGAGCAATGGGGCGAACGCTGTGTCGAGCGCTTTCGAGGCATGTTCGCCTTCGCCTTGTGGGACCGCAATGCGGCGCAGCTGTTCCTGGCGCGCGACCGGCTGGGCATCAAGCCGCTGCACTATGCGCTGCTCGGTGACGGGCAGCTGCTGGCCGGTTCCGAGCTCAAGGCGCTGACCTGCCACCCGGGCCTCGATCGCCAACTCGATGCCTTGGCCATCGAGGAGTACTGCGCCTACGGCTATGTGCCGGAGCCGCGCACCGTCTACCAGGGGGTCGCCAAGCTGCCGCCGGGCCATACCCTGCTGTGGCGCCGTGGTGGTCCGGTGCCACAGCCGCGCGCCTACTGGGACCTGCCCTGTGGGGCAGGTGAGGGCTGCACGGACGAGGTGCGCGCGATCGAAGAACTGGTGGCGCGCATCGACGAGGCGGTGCGGATCCGGCTGGTGGCGGAAGTGCCCCTTGGCGCCTTTTTGTCCGGCGGGGTGGATTCCAGCACCGTGGTGTCGGCTATGACCCGGGTCGGCGGCAAGCCCGTCAATACCTGCGCAATCGCCTTTGGTGATGCCAAGTTCAACGAAGCGGCCTACGCCGCGCAGGTCGCGCAGCGTTACGGGGCGCACCATGATGTGGCGACGGTCGATCCGGACGACTATTCGCTGCTCGACCGGCTGGCGGGTCTTTACGACGAACCCTATGCCGACAGTTCGGCCATGCCGACCTACCGGGTCTGCGAGCTGGCACGCCGGCGCGTCACCGTGGCCCTGTCGGGTGATGGCGGTGACGAGGCCCTGGCCGGCTATCGCCGCTACGGCTGGCACCTGGCAGAGGATGCGCTGCGGCGCCGGATTCCAGCCCCGCTGCGCGCCTTGGCCGGGGGTCTGGGCCGCATCTATCCGGCGTTGACCGGCGCGCCGCGGTTCCTGCGCGCCCGCGCCACTTTACAGGGGCTGGGCCACGACCGGGTCGGCGGTTATTTCAACATCATCGCGGTCATGCCCGATGACCTGCGGCGCACCCTGTACACGCCGCAGTTCGTGCGCCGCTTGCAGGGCTATAACGCGGTGACGGTATTACGGCAGCACGCGGCGCGCATTCCGGGCGCAGATACCTTGACCGAGGCGCAATATCTGGATCTGAAAACCTACCTGCCGGGCGATATCCTCACCAAAGTGGACCGCGCGAGCATGGCGCATGCCCTGGAGGTCCGTGTACCGCTGCTCGATCACAAGCTGCTGGAATGGCTCGTCGGGGTGTCGCCCGCCCTTAAGCGCCGCGGCCAAACCGGCAAGTATCTGCTGAAAAAAGCGATGGAACCCTATTTGCCGCATGACATTTTGTACCGACCCAAGCAGGGTTTCGCCGTACCCCTGGCCAATTGGTTCCGCGGCCCGTTGCGGCAGCGCGTGGAAGCGGCGTTGTCCAGCCAGACCCTGGCCGACACGGGCATTTTTCGCGCCCAAGCCCTGCGCCGGCTGCTGGACGAACACCTGGCGGGGAGGGTCGACCGCAGCGCCAGCCTGTGGTCGCTGTTGATGTTCGAGGCCTTCCTGCGCAACGCCGCGGGAGTTGTCCGGCCATGAAGATCCTGCACCTTCTCGATCATTCGCTGCCAGTGCATACCGGTTACACGTTTCGCACCCGCGCCATTCTGCGCCAGCAGCAGGCCATGGGCTGGGAGACCCTGCAGGTCACCGGCAGCAAGCACCCGCAGCCCGGTCCCGACCCCGAGCTGGCCGACGGCCTTGCATTCCATCGCACGCCGGTGTCCTCGCCGCTGCTGGCCCGCCTGCCGGCGTTTGGGCAGTACGACGTGGTCCGCGGCCTGACGCGGCGGGTGGATGCCCTGGTGCGCGCCCAGCGCCCGGACATCCTGCATGCGCATTCACCCGCGCTCAACGGACTCGCCGCCCTGGCGGTGGGCAAGCGTCACGGCGTGCCGGTCGTATACGAGTGCCGGGCGTTCTGGGAGGATGCCGCGGTCGACCATGGCACCACCCGCGAGGGCAGCCTGCGTTATCGCTTGACCCGTGCCATCGAAACCAAGGTGTTCCGTGAAGCCGCGGCCGTGACCTGCATCTGCGAGGGACTGCGCGCCGATATCGCCGCCCGCGGCGTGCCCGAATCACGCATTACGGTCATACCGAACGCGGTGGACATCGAGGCCTTCGGGGTCGCGGCACCCAGGGACGAAGCCCTGGCCCGGGAACTGGGTATAGCGGATGCGCCCGTGCTGGGGTTTCTCGGCTCCTTCTATGCCTACGAAGGCCTGGACCTCGCGATCGAGGCCATGCCGCGGATCCGGCGCGAACTGCCCAATGCCAAGCTGCTATTGGTCGGTGGCGGTTTCCAGGAGGCCAATCTCAAAGCGCAGGCGCGCGCGGCCGGTCTGCAGGGCCAGGTCATTTTCACCGGCCGGGTGCCGCACACCGACATCCAGCGCTACTACGACCTGGTCGATATCCTGGTCTATCCTCGTCATTCCAAACGCATCACCGAACTGGTCACGCCGCTCAAACCTCTTGAGGCGATGGCGCAGCGTCGGCTGGTGGTTGCCTCGGACGTCGGCGGCCATCGCGAACTGATCCGCGACGGCGAGACCGGACGACTGTTCCGGGCCGGGGATGTGGACGCCCTGGCGCGCACCGTGGTGGAGCTGTTCAGCGCGCCAGCCGAGTGGCAGCGCTACCGCGAGGCGGGCCGGGCGTTCGTCGAAGCGGAACGCAGTTGGCAGGCATCAGTGGCACGCTATGCACCGGTGTACGAACGGCTGGTGGCGGGCAAGCGATGAGCGGTAGCGGTTGTTACACGACCCTGGCCAGCGGCCTGCTGTTTCCGCTGCACGAGCGGCTAAAGGGCCATCGCTCGGTGGGCCTGCGGCGTGCGCTCGAGCGCAGCCAGTGGGCTACCCCTGACGAGATCCGCCGCATCCAGGGACAACACCTGCAGTCGTTCGTCCGGCGTATTCATGCCCAGGTTCCCTATTACCGGCAACTGCTGGACGAGCGTGGCATCGCGCCGCGGGACATCGCCAGCGCCGCCGACCTGGCGCGATTGCCGTTTCTAACCAAGCCGCTGATCCGCGAGCACAGCGCGGCGCTGCGGGCCGCTGACGCCGGGCCGCTGAAACGCTTCAACACCGGCGGATCTACCGGCGAGCCGCTGATCTTCTACCTGGGTCGGGAACGCATCGCGCACGACGTCGCCGCCAAGTGGCGGGCGACCCGGTGGTGGGGCGTCGACATCGGGGACCGCGAGCTGGTGGTCTGGGGCTCCCCGGTAGAACTCGGCGCTCAGGACCGGCTGCGCGAATGGCGTGACCGGCTGCTGCGTTCGCGCCTGATGCCGGCCTTCGCGATGTCCCCGGCCAACCTGGATCGCTTCGTCGCCGAGATCCGCGCCTTCCGCCCCAGCATGCTGTTCGGCTACCCGTCGTCGCTGGCCCTGATCGCGCGCCATGCCGAGCGCACCGGGCAGCGCCTGGACGACTTGGGGATCCGGGTCGCCTTCGTCACCAGCGAGCGCCTGTACGACGATCAGAAGCAGACCATCGAGCGGCTGTACGGTTGCCCGACCGCGAACGGCTACGGCGGGCGTGATGCCGGATTCATCGCCCATCAGTGCCCGCACGGGGGCATGCACCTCAGCGCCGAGCATCTCATCGTCGAGATCGTCGATGCCGAGGGGCGCGTGCTGCCACCGGGTGCAGCGGGCGAGGTGGTGGTGACTCACACCGCGACCGGCGAGTTTCCCTTTGTACGCTATCGCACCGGCGACGTCGCAGTGCTCGACGACAGCCCCTGTGCCTGCGGTCGCGGCCTGCCCATGCTGCGCGAGATCCAGGGCCGAACGACCGACTTCATCGTCGCGGCTGACGGCACCGTCATGCACGGCTTGGCGCTGATCTACGTGGTGCGTGATCTGCCCGGCGTAGCGGCCTTCAAGATCGTGCAGGAATCGCGCGCGCTGATGCGGGTACTGCTGGTTGCGCCGCAGGGCGTCACCCCGGCCATGCGCGAGGCGATCGAGGGCGGATTCCGCCGACGGCTGGGGCAGGACGTCGAGGTCCGGATAGAACCGGTGGACGAGATCGCCCCAGAACGCTCCGGCAAGTTTCGCTACGTGGTTTCCCAGGTGGCCGTCTGAAGTCCGCAACGACTCAGGGCACCATTACACCTTCGGTTTCCAGCATCGCGATCAAGCGGATCAAGGGTAAGCCGACCAGGGCATTGGGGTCGTCGCCCTCCAGACGCGTGAACAGGCTGATGCCCAGGCCCTCGGACTTGAAGCTGCCGGCACAGTTGAAGGGTTGCTCGGCATCGACATAGCGGCCGATCTGCGCCGCGGTGAGTGCTCGGAAATGTACCCGGAAGGGTTCGCACAGCACCTGGACCCGACCGGTAGCGGCATTGAGCAGGCACAGGCCCGTGTGGAACGTCACGGCCCGTCCGGCCGCAGCGCGCAATTGCTCGACCGCCTGGTCGCGGCTGCCCGGCTTGCCGAGGATCTCCCCGTTGATACAGGCGACCTGGTCCGATCCGATCACCAGGGCGGTGGGTGCCTGCGCGGCAACGGCACGGGCCTTGGCCTCTGCAAGTCTTGTTACCAGGGTCTCGGGCGATTCGCCGGGCAGGGGGGTTTCATCTACCTCGGGAGCGGCAATGGTGAACGGCAATCCCAACCGCTCCAGCAGGGTGCGGCGATAAGGTGAGGTCGAAGCCAGCACCAGGGCTGGCAGGGCGTGGTCGGTGGGCATCGTTTTCGACACGCAGGAACAGGGTATTGAAATATAGCAGCATAAGCTGATGCTCCTATCGCCTGCGACGACATTGCATTAATCTTGGCAATCGATCGACAAAAATTCATTACAAAACCACCAGGCGTTGCCTTGACAGAGGCGGATGCTTGACCTAGAAAAGCGCATTGGCGCTGGGTGCTGCAGCGCAGCAAGAGCGGCGGCCGGCGCAACTTGTACGGGGGATCGACACCATGCCCATTGCGGAACTCCTGCTCGCCGGCGTTCAGCTGCTGGGATTGGGCATGGGCATAGTTTTCGGTTTTCTCCTGGTCCTGGTGTTTGTCTTGCACGGCATGTCCCGCCTGGCGCGGGCGCTGGACAGCGCCTACCCGACCAAGGTGGGGGCGACGCGGGCTGCCGGGACGTCCCCGCCCGCGCCCGCAGCCGACACCGAACTGATCGCCGTGATCAGCGCGGCCGTTGCCCGTTACCGCACCCGGCATGCTCATCGACTTCCGTCCGCGAATGAATAAGAGGCGCCCCCATGACGAATAAACTCGCCATCACGGATGTCGTACTACGCGATGCCCATCAATCGTTGTTCGCGACCCGTATGCGCGTCGACGACATGCTGCCGATCGCGGCGAAACTCGACCAGGTCGGCTACTGGTCGGTGGAATCCTGGGGCGGGGCCACGTTCGACGCCTGCATTCGCTACCTGGGTGAGGATCCCTGGGAGCGGATCCGCAAGTTGAAGGCAGCCATGCCCAACACGCCCCAGCAGATGCTGTTTCGCGGCCAGAACATCCTCGGCTACCGGCACTACGCAGACGACGTGGTGGAGAAGTTCGTTGAGCGTGCCGCGGTCAACGGCGTTGACGTGTTCCGCATCTTCGATGCCATGAACGACCTGCGTAATCTGCAGACCGCGATCAAGGCGACGCTCAAGGTCGACCGGCACGCTCAGGGCACCATGTCCTACACCGTCAGTCCGGTACACGAACTGGACTACTGGGTCGACTTGGGCAAACGCCTCGAAGACATGGGCTGTCATTCCATCTGCATCAAGGACATGGCCGGCCTGCTCAAGCCCTACGTGGCCTTCGAACTGGTC
>JBFZDU010000459.1:0-3088 GCA_041307205.1 Gammaproteobacteria bacterium
AAGGCACCGGCCGGGGCGCCCAACGTGGTGATCGTCCTGATCGACGATCTCGGCTTCGGTGTGCCGAGCAGTTTCGGCGGCCCGGTATCCATGCCGACGCTGGACAAGCTCGCTCAGAACGGCCTGCGCTACAACAATTTCCACACCACGGCGCTGTGTTCGCCGACGCGCGCGGCGCTCAAGTCCGGGCGCAACCATCACCAGGTGAACATGGGCTTCATCACCGAGATGGCGACCGGATTTCCCGGCAACACCGGCCAGATCCCGAATGCGACGGCGCCGCTCGCGGAAATGCTGCGCCTGAACGGGTATGCCACCGCGGCCTTCGGCAAATGGCATGAGACGGCGGCCTGGGAGGCGAGCGTCGCCGGCCCGTTCGACCGTTGGCCGATGCGCCAGGGCTTCGACAAGTTCTACGGCTTCCTCGGAGGCGAGACCAACCAGTGGGCGCCGTTCCTCTACGACGGCACGGCCGTGGTCGAGCTGCCGAACGACCCGAACTACCACTTCATGGCCGACATGACCGAGAAGGCGCGCGCCTGGATCAAGTACCAGAAGGCGCTGACGCCCGACAAACCGGCGTTCGTCTACTTCGCGCCCGGCGCCACCCACGCGCCGCACCACGTGCCCAAGGAGTGGATCGCCAAGTGGAAGGGCAAGTTCGACCAGGGCTGGGACAAGATCCGCGAGGAGACGCTGGCGCGGCAGATCCAGGCCGGGTTGGTGCCGGCGGGCACCAAGCTCGCGCCCAAGCCGCCGGCGATCAAGGACTGGGACAAGCTGTCGGCCGACGAGAAGCGGCTGTTCACGCGCCAGGCCGAGGTGTTCGCCGCCTACGCCGACTACACCGACCACGAGATCGGCCGCATGCTGAAGGCCTTCGAGGAAGTGGGCGAGGCCGACAACACGCTGGTGTTCTACATCGCCGGTGACAACGGCACCAGCGGCGAGGGCGGCCAGAACGGCATGTTCAACGAGTACACCTACTTCAACGGCGTGCAGGAGAAGGTCGAGGACATGCTCAAGCTGATCGACAAGTGGGGCGGCCCCGAGACCTATCCGCACATGGCGGCGGGCTGGGCGGTGGCCTTCGACAGCCCGTTCGGCTGGATGAAGCAGGTGCCGTCGGACTTCGGCGGCACGCGCAACGGCATGGTGGTCAGCTGGCCCAAGGGCATCAAGGCGAAGAACGAGTTGCGCACCCAGTTCAGCCATGTCATCGATGTCGCGCCCACGGTGCTGCAGGCGATCGGCCTGCCCGAGCCCAAGAGTGTCAACGGCGTCAAGCAGGTGCCGATGTCCGGCACCAGCATGGTCTACACCTTCGAGGACGCCAAGGCCAAGGATCGCCACACCACGCAGTACTTCGAGATCGCCGGCAACCGCGCGATCTACCACGATGGGTGGTTGGCACGAACGATCCACCGCGCTCCTTGGGAGGCCAAGCCGCGCCGTGCACTGGAGGACACCTCGGGCTGGGAGCTGTACGACGTGCGTTCGGATTTCAGCCTGGTCAATGACCTGGCGGCGAAGAACCCGAAGAAGCTGGCCGAGATGCAGGCGCTGTTCCTGGCGGAGGCGCGCAGGAACGGTGTGCTGCCGCTCGACGATAGGGTCTTCGAGCGCCTGGATCCGGCGGCGATGGGCCGTCCCGACCTGATGGCCGGGCGCAAGGCCATGACGCTGGCCGAGGGCATGACCGGCATGATGGAAGGCGTTTTCCCCAACGTGAAGAACCGCTCGAAGACCATCACCGCCGAGATCGACGTGCCCAAGGACGGTGGCAACGGCACCCTCATCGCGCAGGGCGGGCGCTTCGGCGGCTGGTCGCTGTACGTCAAGGACGGCGTGCCGGCATACGACTACAACTTCCTCGGCCTCACGCGCACGTCGATCGCCGGCCAGGCCAAGCTGCCGCCGGGCAAGGCCACGCTGCAGTTCGTCTTCGACTACGACGGCGGCGGGCCGGGCAAGGGCGGCAAGGGCACGCTGCTGGTCAACGGCCAGAAGGTCGCCGAGGGTCGCATCGATCACACGCAGGCTGGCCTGTTCTCGGCCGACGAGACCGCCGACGTTGGCATCGATCTCGGCACACCGGTGGTCGAGGCCGTCGGCGCCGAGGCGAAGTCGCGCTTCACCGGACACATTCCGAAGCTGACGGTCGAGGTGAGGTAAGGCTTGGCCTTGCTCCCCAGGCCGCGCGAGACGAAATGCGTGTGCCGCGGATCGTGCAGACTGCGGCCACGCCTCAATGGAACAAAGCGGACAGGAACTTGAACATGAAAAAACACGTACTTTTCCCGGCGGCGCTTGTTGCCGTCATGGCGACGGCCGCCGCGGCCGCGCCATACCAATACACCACCCCGATTCCCCCCGGCATCGCGATAGCGGACAAGGTGGACACCCGCCTCGGCACGCTGCAGTTCTTCGACGGCGTGCCGGATCAGTCCAGCACGCAGACGATCTACGACAACCTCGACTTCCAGCGCGCGGTGCAGGGCTATCTGCTCGGCCTGCCGGCGGTGAACCAACTGGCGAACCGCAGCGCGATCCTGACGCAGGGCCCTGCCAACACCACGGTGCCGATCTGGGAGGAGCTCGTCGATTCGCGCACGATCGAGCTCACCGCCAACAACAACACGCCCTACACCTGGTTCTGGCTGGACCTGCGCAAGGGTCCGCTGGTGCTCGAGGTGCCGCCCAAAGTGCTCGGCCTGATTGACGACATGTGGTACCGCTGGAACACCGATCTCGGCATCACCGGCCCCGACAAGGGCGAAGGCGGCAAGTACCTGCTGCTGCCGCCCGGCTACCAGGGCCCGGTGCCGGATGGCTATCACGTCGTTCGCAGTCCGACCTTCCAGACCTGGGCCGGGTGGCGTAGCTTCCTGGTGAACGGCGATCCCAAGCCGGGCGTGGACGCGGTGAAGCAGCACACCAAGATCTACCCGCTGTCGCAGGCCTGCAACCCGCCGCCGCCGTTGACCTTCGTCAACATGTCCGGCAAGCCGTTCAACATGGTCGCGCCCGCCGACGAGTCCTTCTGGCCGATGCTGCACCAGGTCGTGCAGGAGGAGCCGACCGACAC
>JBFZDU010000460.1:0-3787 GCA_041307205.1 Gammaproteobacteria bacterium
CGGTCGCGAACTACGAGGAGCTGGTGGCGGCGCAGCAGGAAGCCGCCCAGCGCGAGGCATCGCTGCACCGGCAGGCAGACCAGCTTCTGGATACGTACAACGAAATCGAAGAACTGAAGAAGCCGCTGCAGTCGAGGATCTACGAGCTAACGCTGAAAGGCGGACAGGATTGATCCGTGACGACTGAGCTCGCTTAGTAGGGAGGAAAAGCGCAGCGCCTTCCGCCGGATGTATTCCAGGCATTTCTGCAGGTTGACGATGAATGCAGATTCTTCTATCGGCAACTTGCTAGCGTTCTTAGACAAGGAAAGCGGGAATATCGTGCTGACCCTATTTCTCGCGATATCAGCGGCAGTAAGGGGTACAAAGAGGATGAGACGATGACAACGTTGTTTCGCAGGGCGCTCGGCTTTGTTGCAACGATTGTGATGGGCTTGATTCTGGCATCCTGCGGTGGGGGAGGGGACGGCGGGGATGCCCCTCCGCCGCCGACTTATTCGCTGTGGATCGCCAGCCCCACTGACGCTGGCACCTATCAGACCGAAGACACAACGGTTAGCCTGAGTGGAAGTTCCTTCGTGCCGACCGGTGCCAGTTGCACGGGGATCGTCGGCACCCTGCCTGCAGGGTATCAAGTGACCGCGTACAACGCGGCCAATGGCGTGTCTGCTTATACGACGTTTTATCTCGGCTGCCTGCTCCAGGTGAATGTGATCTGGCATACAGCGCCCATTCCCCTTGTCCTTGGCAGCAACACGATCACTGTCACGGCAACCGACAGTTCGGGCAACACCGCCCATGACACCATCGTCGTGACCCGCGTGGCAGAAACGACGCCGCCCACGGTGGTATCGACGGCGCCGATTGCCGGCGCGACCGACGTAGCCGTGAACGCGGCCGTGACAGTGACCTTCAGCGAAGCGATGGATGTCGCCACCATCAACCCGGCCACGATCACTCTCAAGGACAGCCAGAATAGTCCTGTCGCCGCTTCGGTGTCCTACGATGCCACGAACAGGCAGGCAAGACTGACGCCATCCAGCCAGCTTGCTTACAGTGCGACCTATACCGCGACCGTTAGCACCGGCGTTCATGATGCGTCGGGCAATGCGCTCGCGGCAGACTATGCGTTCAGCTTGACGACAGGGGCGAGCAACGACTTTGTTGCGCCCGTCGTTCAGTCCGTCAGCCCGGCCTCCGGGAGTACCTGTGCGGCGGCATCGGGTGCGGTGACGGCGAGCTTCGATGAAGATATCGACCCGGCCACGGTCAACGGCGGCAGCTTCAGCCTGACCGGGCCTGGCAACAGCGCGGTTTCCGGTACGGTCGCCTATCTCAACCGCACGGCCTCGTTCACGCCCGGTTCTGCGCTGCTAGAAGGGAGCACCTACACAGCAGGCCTGACGACGGCCATCGCGGACCTCGCCGGGAACCATCTTGCCTCGCCCTATCAGTGGACCTTCACCACGGCAACCGGCGCGGGCGTCGGTTCCTGGCTGCCGACCAGCACGAGCGGCGTGCCCAGCGCCCGTTATGGGCACGCGGCAGTCTGGGCTGGCAGCGAGATGATTGTTACCGGCGGCCTGGCCTGGGATCCCGTGCTGAACCAGTATCTGCATACCGGCCAATACGGCCGCTATAACCCCACGACCGAGACCTGGAAGACAGCTGAAGGTGCGCCGGCGGCCGGGTATCAGACGGCATTCTGGACCGGATCCCATATGCTGGTCTGGGGAGGGTCCGGCCCCGCTGGCCCGGTAACAGCGGGCGCTCGCTACGATCCCAACGCGGATGCTTGGACGCCAATGGCTACGACCGGCCAGCCTAGCCCGCGCTATGGATACGCGGCAGTCTGGACCGGCGAAGAAATGATCATCTGGGGCGGCAACGACAATGGAACGCTGCAGGCCAATGGTGCGCGCTATGACCGGGATACCGACACCTGGCAGGCAATGTCGACCGCGAACGCGCCGAGCGCCCGTTTCTATCACACCGCCGTTTGGACCGGAACCGAGATGATCGTGTGGGGAGGCGTGGGGTCGACGGGCATGTTCCTCGGGGATGGTGCCCGCTACAACCCCAGAACGGATACCTGGACACCGATCAGCAATGTCGGCGCACCCAGTGCCCGCTGGGGACATGCGGCGGCCTGGTCGGGCACCAGGATGTTCATCTGGGGAGAAATGAACGGCAACACCAATACCGGCGGCCTCTACAACCCGGCGACGAATAGTTGGACACCGACGGACAGCCTGTGCGCGCCTTCCGGACGCAGGCCGGGGAACATTGTCTGGACCGGCTCGCGGATGATCGTCTGGGGTGGCGCAACCCCCAGCGGCCCCCTGGACGACGGGTCAGAATACGACCCGGTGGCGAACATCTGGAACAGGATCACGTCGACCGGGTCACCTTCGGCCCGCTCGGAGCACACGGCCGTCTGGACCGGAAGCAAGGTGATCTACTGGGGCGGCTCGGGTTATGGAACCGAGTTGAATACGGGCGGAGTGCTGACGCCCTGAACAAGAGTTGTCCTCTGTGGATGTCCGGCCTAGCCGAGGCGCCGTCGACGCCTGCGGGCCTGAAAGGCTAGGGCGCGACGGCAAGGAACCAGTCGTTCAATGACCTCCTTCCTGTCCTCCGCGCGGCTGCTGTTGGCCGATTCGGGCGAACAGCCAGGTATTGCCGAAAGGTCGTTGTCGCTGGCTAATGCTTCTTGCGGTAGTACCCCACCAGTTCGCTACGCGCCAGGATATGGCCCTGCATCGTTTTCTCCAGACCTGCCTTGGTCGCTGGCTTCGGTGCCGGCAGCACGGTGTCGAGGGCATAAAGCTTGAACACGTAGCGGTGGCGACCGACGGGCGGGCAGGGGCCGCCATAGCCCTCGCGTTGCCAGTCATTGAGTCCTTCGCGTGTGCCTACCGGCAGACGTGATCCGGTAGCACCCGCCGCCAGTCCGGTGGTTTCGGGTGGCAGGTTGTAGACCACCCAATGTACCCAGGTCATTCTCGGCGCAGCCGGATCAGGGGCATCGGGATCATCAACGATCAGCGCCAGACTCCTGGTTCCAGCCGGCACGCTGGACCATGCCAAAGGCGGCGACTGGTCGTGGCCCTCGCAGGTGTATTGGCTGGGGATGTCGGCATTCGGTGCGAACGCAGTCGAACTCAAATCCATGCTCATGCTCCCTTCTGCAGCGAGTGCGACACCGCCCGACATGACAGACACAACGATCAGACCCGGCAAACCAATCGACGAACGCTGCACGTTGAACTCCCGCTTCTCCAAAATATAGCCTTCGTGCAGGAGTTGTGTGGCGGAATTCGGAGCGAAGCAAGCACGCCGGCGGCGCGCTTTCCGCAACCAGGAGGCGTTCGTGACGAGCCTACAGCATCCGCCGCCTCGCCCCCAGCCGAGTCGGCTGCCAGCCGACCCGGTCGTAGAAGGCCAGTGCAGGCGCGTTGTCGAGGTCGGCGAGCAGTTGCGCGCGCACCGCGCCTTGGGTTCGTGCCCAGGCCAGCACCGCGTCGAGCAGCGCGCGGCCGAGGCCCTGTCCGCGCCAGTCTTTCCTGACCACCACGTCCTCGACCCAGGCCGAGGGTGCGCCTTCGGCGGTGGAGATCACCAACTGCGCAGTCGCCATGCCCACGGCACGCAAAGATCGGTCGCGCGCGATGGCGATGTGGCCGGTGGGCGAGTCGAGCAGGGCGGCCAGCCCGCGGCGCTGCTTGTCGGGGTCGGGGCTGAAGTCCTGCTCGATGGAAAACAGCACCGCGAGCAGGTCGATCAG
>JBFZDU010000461.1:0-10319 GCA_041307205.1 Gammaproteobacteria bacterium
GACGATCAATTGATCGGCCGCATGATTTTGGAAGAACTGGTCCGATCGATCGGCGACGAGGTCGAGGCGGTAGCGTTCGCGAATCCCATCGAGGCCTTGGAGTGGGCCAAGTACCATGCCCACGACCTGGTGCTGACCGACTACAAGATGCCCCACATGGACGGCATCGAGTTTACCCAGTGGCTGCGCAAGATTCCAAGCTGCGCAGATGTTCCGGTCGTGATCATCACCTGCATGGACGACAAAGCCGTCCGCTACCGCGCCCTCGAAGTTGGCGCGACCGACTTCCTGACCAAACCCATCGACCACCACGAATGCCGCGCCCGGTGCCGCAATCTGTTGCGCTTGCGCCAGCAGCAGGTAATTATCCGGGATCGGGCTCGGTGGCTGGAACGCGAGATCACCGACAAGACCCGGGAGTTGCGGCTGCGCGAACAGGAGACTTTGCTCCGCCTCGCCAAGGCCGGCGAGTACCGGGACCAGGACACCGGCGAGCACATTGTCCGCATCGCCCGCCTGTCCCGGCAGATCGCCGAGGTGTTGGGCCAGGACATGGCCTTTTGCGACACCCTGGAGCACGCCGCGCCGATGCACGACATCGGCAAGATCGGCGTGCCCGATCACATCCTGCGCAAGACCGGCAACCTGACCGGACAAGAACGCGAGGTCATGCGCCGGCATGCCCGGATCGGCTACGAGATACTGCGCGACAGCCCGTCCCAGTACCTGCAGGCCGGCGCGCTGATCGCCTGGTGCCATCACGAGCGCTACGATGGGACGGGCTATCCGCGCCGCTTGGCCGGGGAGCAGATCCCGCTGGACGCCCGGATCGTAGCCCTGGCCGATGTCTTCGATGCCCTGCTGTCAGTCCGGCCCTACAAGGAAGCCTGGGCCCCGGATCGCGCCATTGACTACATCCGCAGGGAACGCGGCCTGCACTTCGACCCGACCTGCGTCGACGCCTTGCTGGAAAACATCGAGTTTACGCTGCGCATGTTGAAGTACGAATCTCATGGAGAGGGCGCCGCCAGCGCCTAGGTTAAAATAGGGACAAGCGCTTGACCGCAACCGAACTTTTCAGATTAACGCGCCAACGCATCGGCTCGGGCGACCCCGAGTTCGAGCAGAGTCTGCTGCGCATCATTATCGGTCTGGCCGTATTCGCCTACCTGGCCGTGACCAGTTCCAACACGCCGGACTGGCAGACCAAGATCGCGCTGAGCGTATCTGCGGGGTTCCTTGCATTCGCCGCCATATTGCTGACCGGCATCATCCTCCAGCCGGGCGTCTCACCCTTTCGGCGGGTTATCGGCTTGGTCGCCGATACCAGCGCAACCACGTTCGGCCTTTACATTGCCGGTGCCGCCACCGTTCCCCTTTACATCATTTATCTGTGGGTGGCCTTCGGCAACGGGTTCCGTTACGGCACCCCCTACTTGGTGCTGGCCGCCATACTCAGCGCGCTCGGCTTCGGCCTGGTCATCACCCAGAATCCCTACTGGCAGGAACATTCCGTACTCGGGGTGAGCCTGCTCATAGGTCTGGTGGTGTTACCCACCTATGTGGCCATGCTGCTGGATCGCCTCAACCAGACCAAGCGCCGTGCCGAAGAGGCCAACCAGGCAAAATCCCGCTTTCTCGCCAATATGAGCCATGAGCTGCGCACGCCGCTCAACGGCGTTATAGGCATCACCGACCTGCTGCTCACCACCCCCCTGAACGATGAGCAACAGGACTACGCACGCACCATCAGCGCTTCGGCGGCAACCCTGCTGGCCCTGGTAGATGACGTGCTCGACATCTCCCGCATAGAAGCGGGCAAGATGAGCATCGAACGGGCGGATTTCGATCTGCACCGTCTGGTGCGCGGTACGGTTAAGATGCTGGAAGGGCAGGCCCGGCAGAAGGACCTGCATATCAATTACCGGATCGCCCCCGACGTGCCCTACGAACTGCACGGCGGCGAGCACCCCTTGCGCCAGATCCTGATCAACCTCATCGGCAACGCGATCAAGTTCACGCCTGCCGGCAAGGTCGAAGTGATCATCAACCGGGTCGCGCAGCGCGCCGGGGATCCAAGCACTTGGCTGCGCTTCGAAGTGCGCGACACAGGTATTGGCATCCCGACCGAAGCCCAGGCCCGGATCTTCGAACGCTTCGCCCAGGCCGACGAATCGACCACGCGCCGCTTCGGGGGCAGCGGGCTGGGCACCACCATCACCCAGCAATTGGTGGAACTCATGGGGGGGCGGATCGGTGTGGAGAGCGCCGAGGGGCGCGGCAGCACCTTCTGGTTCGAATTGCCCCTGGATCTGCAGCAACCCAGGGCGACCGACAACGAGGGCGCGACCCGATCCCTGCAGCAAAGCCGCATCCTGGTCCTGAGCGGTGACCACCGCGACCGCTCCCAGGTGTTCAAGCTATTGGTCGGCTGGGGCGCCAGGGCGGAACAGAAGGACTCCACCGCGCAGGCGCTGGCCGAATTGGTAAACGCCGCCCGCATCGGGACGCCTTACCACATCGCGATCATCGATCGCCGCGGCCTGATGGTTGATGCCTCCTATGTCATACAAACGGTCAAGCAGGAACCGCTGCTGGCCGACATCCCCTTCATCCTGATCAGTCCGCCAGAGCGGGCGGCCGGCTGGGACGAGCGACTGCTGCATACGGGCTTTGCCGCGGTGCTCAGCACGCCGCTGGACAAGACGCTGTTGTTCAACGCCCTGCATGCCGTCTATGCCAACCCGGCGGACGAACCGGGCGTCGCCAGTTTCATCGACCGCTACACGCGCGAGCGCGAAGTCCTGCCGCCGATCGAGGTACTGGTCGCCGAGGACAATCCGACCAACCAGAAAGTGATCAAGGGCATCCTGGAGAAGGCCGGACACAGTGTTTATCTGGTCGCAGACGGCGACCAGGCGCTCAATGCCCTGGAGAACCACCATTTCGATCTCGCCATCATGGACGTCCAGATGCCGGTACTCGACGGCCTGGAGGCACTGAAGATATACAGTTTTGCACAGCCACAACAAGGCGCCGTGCCGGTTGTCATGTTGTCGGCCGACGTGACCAACGAGACGCGTCAGCGCTGCAAGGAGGCCGGCGCCAAGGCCTTCCTGGCGAAACCGATCCAGGCGCACCAGCTACTGGACGCGATTGCGCGGGTGATCCGAGGAGAGTCCGAGCCGGGACACCAGGCCGCGGCCAAACTCAAGCGGCCCAACACGGGTACCGGGACGGCCACCCGCGACAACATCGACCGGGCAACCTTGAAGGATCTCGAAACACTGGGTTCCGGGTTGAATTTCGTAGCTGACTTGGTGACCAGTTTCCTCGAGGACGGCGATATCCTGGTCAAGCGCCTGGAGCAACTGCGCGAAGACAACCGGCGCAACGCCTTCCGCGACGTCGCACACGCCCTCAAGGGCAGCGCCGGCAGCGTCGGTGCCCGCAGGGTTTACGAACTCGCAGCGCACGCCTGCAAGCTCAATGACCGGCAATTCGAGGTCGAGGCCGCAGCTGCCGTAAGCGAGCTGCAACAGGCCTTCGAACTGGCGCGCGGTGCGCTGCTGGATTACCTCAGCGAGCGACGCAGCCAGTCCTCAGGCCATTGACCCACACTGCCCGACGCGGCGCAGCATCAGCGTGAAAGCCGCGCAGCTTAGCCTCCCCCTCTCCCTCCGGGAGAGGGCTGGGGCGAGGAAAGGATCACGGCGTTAGGCGCACTGCTTTCATTTTGCGGGGTGGCGCGTAACGCCATGATCGTCAGCCGTTCATCACCGCCCGCCCCACCTGCACTGCCGCATCGCACGCCGCCGGCTGCGCCATGCGGTCCTGGGCCCGGACCAGGCGCTCGATCACTTTGAGATCCCGGTCCTTGAGCTGTAATGCTGCATCGACCCACAGCATGGTCACGTCCAGCAGTTCCTGGTAGGTCACCGGGTTCAGCCGCTGCCGGACCTGGCGCAGGGCCGCGGCCGTGTTCCCGTAACGGTTGCGGCGCAGTACCAGGTTACGTGCCGCCGCCAGTCCTTCGCCGGGTTCGGCCAGCACGTCGACGATGCCACGTTCGTATAACTCTTCAGCGTTCCAGGTACGGCCGCTCATGATCATGTCTTCCGCCGCGGCCGGCCCCAGCCGACGCGACAAAAAGCTGAACGCGCCCATGCCTGGGAACAAGTTGAACAGCACCTCGGGCAGGCCCATGGTTGCCTGTCGCTCTGCCACCATCAAATGGGTAGACAGCGCCGCCTCCATACCGCCGCCCAGGGCCGAACCCTGCACGACGCTAACGGTGGTAATCGGCAGACCGAAGCCGACCGACGAGGGATGTACGGCATCTATGCAAGCCTTGGCATAGCGTGTGAGACTTTCGCGGTCCTTTTGGCGAATCAGCGTCAAAAACAGACCGAGGTCGCCGCCGAGGTTGAAGACGCCGGGGATATCCGAGGTGAACACCACATGCACCGGCGTGCCCCACTCGCCCGAGCGACCGACCCCCATGGCCCTGAAGAGCCTGGATAACTCACTGATCTCTCTAAGCAATGTGGGATTGAAACAAGGCCTGGGGCTGGGCCGCATGGAACACCAGAAGGTATTGCATTCCGGATCGAAATCAACCTGCAACTGGGTGAAATTGGCAGGATTAAGGATTTCCGGGGTGAGTGCGCGCGTCATAATTCCTCCGCTTGGCTAACGGTTGGTAGTAAATCGGCTTTTCGTTCTTTCCGGCCGCAAGTATGAACTTAAGGTTAGAAATGACCAATAATGCAAAGCCAAATCAAACGGTTCGTCGCCCACCGCGGGTGGGCAGGGCCCGGCCCGGATCCTCCGGCCAGTTGTGCTTGGGATACCGGCCGCGCATTTCCTTGCGTACCTCGCTGTAGCCGTTTCGCCAGAAATGCGCGAGATCCTGAGTAATTTGTAACGGCCGACCGGCCGGAGACAGTAGTTGCAGTACCACGGATATTGTCCCACCCGCCACCATGGGCCCGGCCTCCAGGCCGAACAGCTCCTGCAGTGGTACCTGCAGCACCGGGGCGGCGACCACGTCGTACTGCAGCCGGCGCCGCGTCCCCGCCGGGGTCAACAGGTGGGTCGGCACCTCCTGATCGAGGCGCTGCCGCTGCGTCCAGCTGAGCAGGCCGGACAGGACCTGGTGCAGATCCAACTGCCGGACGGCCTTGAGGCTGGTGGCTCCGTTCAACCAGGGTCCCAGCCACTGCGCCAGGTGTTCGAGCAGCCAGGCATCTGAGAGATCCGGCCACTCCCCCCGCGGGTCGGCCCGCACCAGGGTCGCGAGGCGCGCCCGCAGCTGTTGTGCCGCCTCCGACCAGTGCAGGACTTCCAGGCCCGCGGACCGGACCGCAGCCAACAGCAGGTCAGCCGCCGCCGCCGGGTCTTCGATCGGCGCGGTGGCCGAATCCAGCAACAGGGCATCCAGCCGGGTTTCGCGGCGTGCGGCCACTGCCTGGCGACGCTCGTCCCAGAACAATCGGGTCTGCGTCCGGACCCGTGCACCATGTACCGCTGCCAGTTCGTCGCGGCTGATCGCCAGGGCCAGCCAGGCCCTGCCCTCGCGGCTGCCCGCATCCAGGCTGGGGATTACCAGATAGTCGGCGGCCGCCAGTGGATCGGTCTCGGCCACCCGAGCCTCGCGCCCGGAAGCCAGTAGGAAGCGCCCGATTCCTTCGGGGCGCCGTTGCGCAATACGGTCAGGAAAGGCCAGCGAGACCAGGGCGCCCGCCGACCACTGCCGAGCCGCGGCGCGCTCCGCTGGCAGATAACGGTGCAGTTGTCTGGCGGCCCGGTCCACGCCAGACAACCCACGCTCGTCGAAGCCGGGTGGGGCACAGCGCTCGCGACGCCAGCTTGTCAGGGCATCGCAGCGCACCAGCAGGTCCAGATCGGGCGGAACCCCGGGGGTAGCCCGCCGCGGGTCGCGCTCGCTGAGCAGGGCCGCCAAGTCGGCAGCCAATGCACCCATGCCCGGTGCCGTCGCGGCCGCCAACAGGTGGGCGAGCCGGGGGTGGACCGGCATGGCGGCCAGGCGGCGCCCCGCCGCGGTGATGCGGCCGAGCACGTCCAGGGCGTCAAGACCCTGCAGCAGGGCCACCGCCTGTCCCCAGTTGGCGGCGGGCGGCGGGTCGACCCAGCTCAGATCGCTGGGGTCGACCACCCCCCAGTTCGCCAGCTCCAGGACCAGCGGGACCAGGTCGGCGCTGCGGATCTCCGGCTCGCTGACCTGCGCCAGGCGCTGTTGCTCGCCGGCGCTCCAGGCGCGGTAGCAATGTCCCGGGCCCAGGCGTCCGGCGCGCCCTGCCCGCTGCATCGCCGAATCCAAGGCTATGCGCCGGGTCTCCAGCCGGGTCAGGCCGGTATTGGGGTCGAAACGCGGCTTGCGCGTCAACCCGGAGTCCACCACGGCACCGACCCCGGGGATGGTCACGCTGGTCTCGGCGAGATCGGTGCTGAGGACGATGCGCCGGCCCTGCCGGCGCCCCCCCTGTAATACCAGGTCCTGCGCCGCGGCGGGCAGGTCACCGTGCAATGCCAATACCTCGCAGTCGTCGACCCTGCCCTCAAGCGCCGCGGCGACGCGCGCGATTTCGCCACGCCCCGGCAGAAAGACCAGCACGTCTCCGGTCTGCTCCACCATGGCACGCCGCACTAGGCCGGGCACCGCGGCCAGCAGGTCACGACTGCTGACCGGGGCGGCCAGGAAATGCTCCTCGACCGGATAGCGACGGCCCTCGCCGCGCACCACCCCAGCGTCCAACAGGGCGGCAAGCGGGCCGGCGTCCAGGGTCGCCGACATCACCAGCAGGCGCAGGTCGGGCCGCAGGCCGCGGCACACGTCCAGGCACAGGCTGAGACCCAGGTCGGCCTGCAGGCTGCGCTCGTGAAACTCGTCGAAGATGACCAATCCGACCCCGGTCAGCTCGGGGTCCGTTTGCAGCCGGCGGGTCAGGATCCCTTCGGTGACCACCTCGATTCGGGTGGCGGGCCCGGCCACGCGTTCGAAGCGCACTTGGTAGCCGACCGTAGACCCAGCCTGCTCACCCAGGGTCGCCGCCATGTAACGGGCCGCCAGGCGCGCCGCGGCGCGGCGCGGCTCCAGGAGGAGGATGCGTTTGCCGTCGAGCCAAGGGGCTCCCAGAAGCGCCAGCGGCACCCGCGTGGTCTTTCCCGACCCCGGCGGCGCGCACAGCACGACGTGCCCGCGCGGCAACTGCTGCAACAGCTGCGGCAAGACCGCATCGATAGGCAAGATCAATGAAGGCTTGGCATTATCGTCGCTCACTGACTAGATTCACCTTTCTGGGCGGAACGGCTACCAGGGCATGACCAAACGAATCATCCTATTCTCGCTGGCAGCAGCCCTGCTGCTGGGCGGTTGCGAACAGCCGTCGGTACTGGAGCGCGTCCAGGCAAGCGGCGAACTGCTGGTCGCTACCCGCTGGAGCCCGGCCAGCTATTTCCAGGGCCCGCAAGGTCCGGCCGGACTGGAGTATGACCTGATCACGCGCTTTGCGGACGAACTCGGCGTCGCAGCGCGTTTCGTGCACCCGCAACCGCTGCGGCAGTTGCTCGCCGAGCTGCGCCGCGGCCGCGTCCACATGGCCGCCGCCGGCCTGACGGTGACCCCGGAACGCGAGCAGACGCTGCGTTTTTCGCGCGCTTATCAGACCGTCACGCAGCAGCTGGTATACCGGCGCGGCAACTACCGGCCGAAGGAGCTGAGCGATCTGGGCGACGGCATGCTCGAAGTGGTCGCCGACAGCTCCCACGCCGAAAATATCGCCAGGCAACTGGGCACCGGCCGGCCTCGGGCGCAGTGGCGGGCGGCACCGGAATATACCAGCGAGGAACTCCTGGCACGTGTCAACGACGGGGTCCTCGCCTACACGGTGATGGACTCCAACGAACTCGCGCTCAACCACCGCTACTACGCCCATGTCGAGCCCGCCCTGGACATCAGCGCACCCGAGGATCTTGCCTGGGCCTTCCCCGACTGGCCCGACGACAGCCTGGTCGAGGCCGCTGATGCGTTCCTGCAGAGGATGGCGGACGATGGCACGCTGCAGCGCCTACTCGAGCATTACTATGGTTACGTCGGCCGCCTGCAGTTCGTCGACAAACGCGAGTTCCAGCGCCACCTGGTCGAGCGCCTGCCGGTGTACCAGCCGCACTTCGAAGAGGCATCGGCCCTGGTCGACCTGGACTGGCGCTTGCTGGCCGCAGTCGGCTACCAGGAGTCGCATTGGGACCCGCAGGCGGTCTCGCCGACCGGGGTGCGCGGCATCATGATGCTTACCACTGACACAGCGACGCGTATCGGCATCGGCGACCGGGCGGATCCGCGGGCCAGCATCCTCGGCGGGGCGCGCTACCTGCGGCAGATCGAGGCAAAGATTCCCGACCGCATTCCCGAACCCGATCGGCTGTGGCTGGCCTTGGCCGGTTACAACATCGGCTTCGGCCACTTGGAGGACGCGCGCGTCCTCACCCAACGTCAGGGCGGCGACCCGGACCGCTGGGCCGAGGTCAAGAAGCGCCTGCCGCTGTTGAGCAAGAAGTGCTATTACAGCACGCTCAAGCACGGCTATGCGCGCGGACGCGAACCCGTGAGCTACGTGGAAAACGTGCGCAACTACTTCGACTTGCTGGTTTGGCACACCAACAACGCCCGGCGCCAGGCGCAAATCGGCGCGCGCGGCCAAGCGAGTGGCGGCTGATCAGCCCCGGCGCACTGCGCTTGCGGCCACTTGGTCGGACCGGGGCACAACGCCGTTCGGGATGGCCGGGCTCACTCGTCCTTGGGGTCTTTCTGCTTCGGCGTCCAACCGCCGATGCTGTCCAGGGATACCGCCTGCACCTGGGGGACGGCCGGTTTGTCCGGCACGGCCTCGATCCTGAAGGTGCGATGACCATTGATCATGCCCGAGACGTCCGAACCCTCGCCCTTGAGATCGTGGAGCACCACGCTGGCCAGGTGCAGGACCGCCAGCATGGCCAGCAGCGCCACCGGCCCCAAGTGCCAGCGCAGCAGCGGCTCGGATCCAATCCCGAACAGGTCGCGCAGAGCGCCGAACTCCAATAGCAGGCCGCTCGCCACCTGCACCAGCAGCAGACCCATCCACAGCAGGTAGAGCGGCGCCCACAACGGGTGATGCCCGTAATAGCGCGGCAGCGGGGTCCGTGCGAAGGAGAGATAGAAGCGCAGCCCGGCCAGGATGCCCGACCAGGAGCCACGCGACGGCAGCAGGGCAGCGAAGCCGCCGATGCCATCGTCACGCACCAGGTAGAACAGGCGCACCACCAGCGCCAGGCCGAGCAGATGACCGGCCGGCAGGTGCAGCTGCTCCAGCAGGAACTCGTACAGCCGATCGCTCAACACCATCCCGGAATGCAACAACCAGCCGCTGCTGAGCAGGATCGACACGGCGAGCGCCATGGTCCAATGCGTGATCCGCAACATCCCGGGCCAGACCCGAAGCCGCCGTACCTGGTCACTCATGCCGTGCCTCTTCCGCCGTCACGACGGCGCCGAAAAAAATCCCGCAGCAGCGCGCTGCATTCGTCGCGCAACACCCCGCCGTCGACCTCCGTCCGGTGATTGAACCTGTGATCGGACGGCAGCAGGTCGAACACGCTGCCAGCGGCGCCGCTGCGCGGGTCCGCGGCGCCGTATACCACCCGCGCCACGCGCGCGTGCACGATCGCCCCGGCACACATCGGGCAGGGTTCGAGGGTCACATACAGGGTGGTCCCGGGCAAACGATAATTCGCCTTGTCCCGACCCGCGGCACGCAACGCCCGGATCTCGGCATGTGCCGTGGGATCGTGCTCGTTGATCGGACGGTTCCAGCCCTCGGCGATGATCCGCCCGTGTTCCACCAGCACCGCCCCGACCGGCACCTCGTCCTCCTGTTCGGCGCAACGGGCCAGTTCCAGGGCGCGACGCATGAAGACTATATCGGGGTCAGGGGCAGGCGTGGTCACGGCGTGGCGCAGGCGATGGCTGGGCCGGGATTATCTGCCAAATCGACGCTGGGAGACCAGCCGCAGCCGCACGGGATGGCGTGACCTGCAACCATTCAAGCCCGGCGGCGCACTCACGGGCGCGCCACGAACCGACTGGCGGGTGGGCTATCCGACCTCCATGCGTGGTTTGTACCTATACCCCGTGCCGCGCACCGTCTGTATCGGCTCACCACAGCGCCCGAGCTTTTTCCGCAGCCGACCGATGTAAACATCCACGACATTGGTTTGCGGATCCGAATTGACGCTCCAAACCGTGTTCAATATGCGCTCGC
>JBFZDU010000462.1:0-11260 GCA_041307205.1 Gammaproteobacteria bacterium
TGCACACCGGTGTTGCCCCCGGGCATGCCCTTGATTCCGAACGGCGCATACACCTTGTCCCACAACGCCTGCCCGCCGCCGTGGTAGATCCAGCCATTGAACTCCTGGGCGGTCATGCCAAAGGGCATGGCGGAGAAAAACTGGGCGGCCGGCGCCTTGCCCTTCCAGTAGTAGGCGGCGCCATGCCCCATTTCGGCGGTGCCACGCGACACGGCGTCGAAGACTTCGAACGGTGGCACCAGCTCATTGGCCCCATAGACCTTGACCTGGATACGGCCACCAGACATCTCGGTAATCAGGCGGGCCAGCTTTTCGGCGGCGCTACCCAGCCCCGGAAAATTCTTCGGCCAGGTGGTCACCATCTTCCACTTGTACCCGGCCTTGGCCTCAGCAACGTCGGCAGCCGTCAAGCCGCTCCCCAGTGCCAGACTGCCGGCACCGGCCCGTTTCAGAAAATCGCGGCGTTGCATTCACAGTTCCTCATTGGCGGTCAGGCAAAGTGGCGCAGCGGTGCGGTATGCCCGTCAACCCGCCACGGCCGGATGGGTCAGCTCCAGCTCGCTGAGCGGCCGGTCCGCGCCGGCGGGTGCCTGGGCGGCGACGAGCGCCAGCGTCTCATTGGCGAGCTGGCCCAGTCGTTGGGGCAGCTCCGCCACCCGGGCGCCCTGGCGAACCAGGAACAGGGCGTAGCTGTAACGCAGCGTCTGTGCGGTCACCCCGTCGGGATCGGGGAGGCCGGCCTTGGCCGCGGCGCCGGCCAGGCAACCGTCGAGCTGGTCGGCCGAGACGCCCATGATGGCACCCTTGACGCCCAGCAGGGCCCCGATCTGGTCGCAGGCGGTGGCGCCGAGGTCGATGTCCCGCGGATAGGCACCGGGCACGGTCAGCACCCGTGCCTCCCGGTCCAGACAGCGTTCGTGCAGCAGGACGAATTCCTGCGCCGCCACCCCGTGCAGCAGCAGGGTAGCGCAAGCGGCTGTGACCGGGTCCGCGGCCCGCAGCAGGCGGTGCAGGTCCTCCGGCGTCAGTTCCCGAGGCGGGTCGGGCAGCCAGGCCTGTGGCCCGGTCGGCAGCACGCCAGGCGTCGCCCCGGCGGCGCGCAGCGCGGCGGCATCCAGGGTAAAGATCCGCATCCCGGTATAGGGCGCCGGTTGCCGCCCGGTCCGTTCGCTCAGGTATTCGATCAACCAGGTCAGGAACAGGGCCAAGCCGAGGGCGGCTGCCAGCGCAATCAGCAGGTCACGGTCGTAGTCGGGATACAGGGGGTGTCTGGGGATGCTGGCCCAGTCAACGACCTCGACCGGCGGATACTTGGTGCGTTGCTCCAGGTCGATCTGGGTCAACCGTTGCGCGTTGTCCGCATACCGTGCTTCGAGGCGGGCCAGTCCTGCTTCCAGGGCCTTGAACTCGTTGAAGCGTTCGGTGAATTCCTGCACCTCCCGTTGGTGCGCTGCGAGGTCCGCTTCGAGCGCGGCCACCGCCCGCTGCGCGGCATCGGCATCCTGCTGCGCGCCGGCCAGCGCCGTGCGTGTGGCCAGGCCTTTGGCCCGTTCCAGGCCCCGCTCCAGTTCGCGTAACTGTCCGGGCAGGGTCTTCAGTACCGGATCGCGTTCGAGGTATTTGTCGGTGTAACGCTCGTTGAGCGCGCCCAGGCGCTCCCTTAGCCGCTCCACCTCCAACTCCTGTCGGGCCAGGTCCGCCTTCTGCTCCGGCGGCACGACCGCTTCGCCGCGCGCCTTCGCCTGCTCCACGGTGGCGAGCCGGGCGTTGGCGTCGGCCAGTCGGGCGCGGGCCCGGTTGAGGGAGTCGTTCAGGCCATTGAGGCGCGCCAAGGTGAGGTTTTCTGGCCGTTCCTGGCTGACGATTCCATGGGTTACGCGAAACGCCTGCAACTGCGCCCGGGCGGCGTCTATCCGGGCCTGCAGGCTGGTTTGTTCTTCTTCCAGCCTGGTGGAGGTACGGTCGCTGACCTGCTCGACGGCGCCCGCCCGATGCGCCGCGTAGGTTTGGGCCCACAGATTGACCAGACGCTGCAACAGCGCTGGATCCTCCCCTTCGGCCCGCAGTTCCAACAGGTTGGTTTCCGGCACCGGCTCGGCCGTGAGCATGCCGCGCAGGTTGTTGATGTCGGCCAGCTCGGACCGACCCTCAGTGGCGAATGCCGCGGCGACGCGACCGAGCAATTCCTCGCCGAGCAGCAGCCGCCGCTGGATGGCGACGTGTTCCTGGTCGGCGCTCGCGCTGGGCAGATCGACGGCCTTGGGCTGGACCGTGAGCACCGAGGCGGTGGCCTGGTACAGCGGTGCGCGGCCATAGACGAAGGCCAGGCCCAGTGCGATGGACACCAGCAGGACGCCCAGGAAGGTCTTCCAGCGGCGCAGCTGCTTGCCGCCGTAGGGCTCGGCCGGCTGGGCCTGTGTCCAATCGATAATTGGCGTGTTCTGAGTCTTCAAAAGCTCGGCTTCCGGTTGCCGACGCGGCTATGCCCCGGGGAGGGAGGCGGCGCGCTAGGTTGGGCATTCTACAATCCGTGCAGGTTAGCGTACGCCAACACCAACCACTTGGCACCCGCACCCTCGAAGTTGACCTGGACCCGGGCCGCCGCACCCTGGCCTTCGGCATTGAGCACGACGCCCTCGCCGAATTTGGGGTGGGCCACGCGCTGTCCGAGCCTGAAGCCGGTTTCTCCCATGCTGTCGCGCCAACTGCCACCCGCGGCCGCATAGGGCCGGGCGACCTGTGGGCGGGCGCGCACCTCCTCCACCACTGCCGCCGGCAATTCCCTTAAAAAACGTGACGGGAAGGGGTAACTCTCCTGGCCATGCAGGCGCCGGTTCTCGGCGTGGCACAGGTACAGCTGGCGCATGGCGCGGGTCATGCCGACGTAGCACAGGCGCCGTTCTTCCTCCAGTCGCTCTGGGTCGTCGCTGGACATGCTGTGAGGGAACAGGCCCTCTTCCATGCCGACCAGGAATACCACTGGGAATTCCAGTCCCTTGGCCGAGTGCAAGGTCATCAACTGCACGCAGTCCTCCCATTCGTCGGCTTGGCCCTCGCCCGCCTCCAGGGCCGCATGGGCCAGAAAGGCGTCCAGGTCCGAGAGGCTGTCGTCCTCGGCTTCGTACTCGAACTGGCGGGCCGCATTGACCAGTTCCTGCAGGTTCTCGACCCGGTCCTGGCCTTTGCCGTCACGCGCCTTCTCGAAGTGCCCAGGCAGGCCGCTCAGTCTGACCGCCCGCTCGGCCTGTTCGGGCAGTTCAGCCCCCCGGCACTGCGCGGCGATCTCCTCGATCAGGTCGAGAAAGCCGCGCAGGGCCCCGGCCGCGCGGGCGGTCATGCCCTGGCCGCGCAGCAGGTCGGTGCTGGCCTGCCACAGCGAGCAACCGAAGTCCCGCGCATGGTCGCGCACCGCATCCAGGGTTCGGGTGCCGATGCCGCGCGGCGGCTGGTTGACGGCGCGCTCGAAACTGGCGTCTTCGTGGCGGTTCGACACCAGGCGCAGGTAGGCGAGCGCGTCCTTGACCTCGGCCCGCTCGAAGAAGCGCAGCCCGCCGTACACCCGGTAGGGCATGCCGGCCTGCAGCAGCGCCTCTTCGAACACCCGCGATTGTGCGGTGGTGCGGTACAGGATGGCGGCCTCGGCGCGGCGGTTGCCGCGCGCGAGGTAATCCTGGATGCGCCCGACCACGAAGCGCGCCTCGTCGATTTCGTTGTAAGCGGTGTAAACGCGGATCGGTTCGCCGGCGTTGCCCTCGGTCCACAGGTTCTTGCCCAGGCGCGAGGGATTGTTGGCGATCACCGCGTTGGCGGCTTCGAGGATGTTGCCGCTTGACCGGTAGTTTTGCTCCAGACGCACCGCGAAGGTACCGGGAAAATCGTGTTGGAATTCGCGAATGTTCTCGACCCGCGCCCCACGCCAGCCGTAGATCGATTGGTCATCGTCGCCCACGACGAACAGATTGTCGCGTTCGCCGGCGAGCAGGCGCAGCCAGGCGTACTGGATGGCATTGGTGTCCTGAAATTCGTCGACCAGGATCTGGCTGAAGCGCTGCCGGTAGCCCGCCAGGATGTCTGGTCGGTCGCGCCACAGCTCATGCGCCCGCAGCAACAACTCCGCGAAGTCCACGGCGCCGCCGCGCTGGCGTGCCGCCTCGTAGGCCGTGTAGATGCGGATCATCTGCTGCAGAAACGGGTCACTGCCGGCGTCCAGGTGCTGCGGGCGTCGGCCCTCGTCCTTCTGCTGATTGATGAACCATTGCGCCTGGCGCGGCGGCCACTTGGTGTCGTCCAGGTTGAGTTCGCGGATGACCCGTTTGACCAGGCGCTGCTGGTCGTCCGCGTCGAGGATCTGAAAATTCTGCGCCAGACCCGCGTCCTGCCAGTGTGCCCGCAGCAGGCGGTGTGCCAGGCCGTGGAAGGTGCCCACCCACATGCCTCCGACCGGCTGACCCAGCAGCTGCTCGATGCGCTGGCGCATCTCGCGCGCCGCCTTGTTGGTGAAGGTCACCGCGAGGATGCCCCAGGGCGACACCCCGTCGATCTGGATCAGCCAGGCGATGCGGTGCACCAGCACGCGGGTTTTGCCGGAACCGGCACCGGCCAGCACCAGGGTGCTGCGGGCCGGCGCGGCTACCGCCTCGCGCTGGGCGTCGTTGAGTCCGTCGAGCAGGTGCGATACGTCCATGAGCGGAGATTCTAACAGTGCCGCACCGTGCGCTGCGCCCCGGCCGCGGCCTGGTGCAAAATGGCCCGGAGACGCCCCAGCACCGGACCCTGCCAATGGCTTCAGACCAACCCCTGCCGCCTCTCGATGACGCCGCGATAGACGCCGTGGCGCGGCTGGTGCATGCCGCCCTGCTGAATATTCAGCAACATGAGGATGACCCGCAGGCCTTTCTTGCCTGGATGCGGGCCTACGCGCCCCGGCTTGCGCCGGCGCTGTTCCAGGGCGGGGACTTGGACCGGCAAGCCGCGGCCTATTGGATGGGGGTCGGGTTGTGGAATGTCACCCCGTTGGCGCGCCAGGGATACCGACCGCAACCGCTGCCGGCGCCACCCCGCAACCAGCCCTGCCCCTGCGGCTCGGACCGCAACTATGAGCACTGCTGTGAAGGGACCACCGGCAGCCTCGAATTGCCCACCGAGGCCATCTGGACCGCCCTGCTCCAGACCCGCCCGGACAAGCATTGGCTGGACGAGGCCGGCCGCGGCGCCCTGCCGGTCGAGGGCCGGCTCGCCGCCGCCTTCCACTTCCACCAGGCCGACCGGGCGCGCAGCCTGATCAAACTGCTGGACCCCGAACTGGCGCAGGGTGGCGCCAATGTCGACCCGCGCCTGGCGCCCGCCATCGACCTGCTGTGTGACGCCTACGATGCGACCTACCGTACCGATCGCAAGAAGCGCGACCTGCTGACCGGCCTGTCCCGGCACCCGGCGCGGTCGATCCGCGCCGAAGCCAACCAGCGCTTGGCCGCCTGGCTTGAAGATCAAGGCGAGCTCGACGGTGCCTGGCAGGCGCTGGAGGACGCGATGCGGGCCGAGCCCGACAACCCGGGTGCCGCGATCCTGGAGATCACCCTGCGTTGTGCGCGCGGTGAAAAGGCCTTGGCGGCGCAGCGGGCCGACTTCTGGTACCGGCGGTTGCAGCCCCTGGCCGACGACCTGCCCGAACTGCTGGGCTTGTTGGACCGGGCCCGCACCGATCCCTGCGGCCTTTATGACGACTTCGGCCGGGAGGGCGGCGACCCGGATCTGGCCAGGCTGATCGCCTGGCTGGCCAGTGTCGCGCCGCGCGGCTTGCCGGCTTACACCTGGGAGCCGCTGCAGGCGGACCCGGCGGACCCCTATATGCAGCATGCCCACCGCCTGTGCCCGTCTCGGGCGGTGACCAAAACCGAACGCGCCTGGCGGCGGGTGGCGCCGCTGGCTAAGCCCTTTGCCACCCAATGGCTGCCGCACGACGCCACCTGCGGCTGGGACCTGCCGGACGGCTGGCTGGCGTTTCTCCAAGCCCACCCGGACGCCTTCGACAGCCTGGATATCCTCGACGATCTGGTCTCCCTGGTGTTGGGCCACGCCGAGTCCAGCCTGCCTTGGGTCGTCAACCAGGCCCAGCGCCCCCTGCTGGGCCGCGCGATCGCGATCCTGGAAGCGGCGCAGGCGACGGCCGCCCCTGAGGCGACCCTGCCCTGGCTGTTCGAGCCCAACCGCCCGGGGCTGCGTCTGCTGGCCCGTACGCTCAGTCTCTCGGACCAGGACTGGGGCAGCGCGTCCCAGTTGCAACGGCTGGGCTGGTATCTGCAGCTCAATCCCCGCGATAACCATGGCTGGCGCGCGGTTTTGGTCAACGAGCTGTTGCAGGCCGGGCAGGACGTCGCCGCGCTGGCCCTCATCGCACGCTATGCGGACGATAGCTTCCCGGAACTGCGCTACGGCGAAGCCTTGGCGTTGCACCGCCTCGGCGACCGGGGTCGGGCCGTCACCGCCCTGGCCAAGGCCCGCGCCCTGCTGCCGCTGGTGTTCGACTACCTGGTGCGCGAGCGGGTGCGCCGCCCGGCGCTGCGCGACGACAGTTACAGCTTCGGCGGAAAGGATCAGGCCTGGCTGTACCGTGAGGCGATGCGCGACACCTGGCTGGGCACGTCCGGCATGCCGGAACTGCTCCGGAGCCTGCAACGCAAACGCCGCTGAGCGCTTCGGTCGTCGGGTCCGGTCCGCGCCCGGACAGGGTTCCCGCGCTTGGCGCGGCGGCCCAGCGCTGGACCGGACGGGGACGCCCGTGGACGGTTCCGTGCTGCTTGGCACTCAAGCAGGCAAGGTGCTGATAGTCAAATGGTTTATTGACGAACTGCGGTCCAGCGTCTAAACGTCGATCAACTGACGTCAGGGTAGGAGTAGCGGCATGACATCACCCTCGGACGCCCACGGTTTGATCCGCGAAGGCAACCTGCAGGCTTTTTTTCACCAGTCGCTGACCCGCACGGCACGCGCCCAGCGCCTCGGCGCGCAGGATGCCACCCTGCACTACCTTACCCACCTGCTGGCCGATTACGCCCATGCCGAGCGGGTGTTCGACCACACCGCCGACGGGTTGCGGCTGCGCCCCCTGGCCGCCCTGTACGGCGATGCCCTGCAGGCCGGCTCGGTGCAGGAGCGGCGGCTGTGGCTGCGCCGTCTCGGCGACCTGGCGCTATTTGTCGCCGGGCTGTTCTCCGGGCGGCTGAGTCGCCGCTGGTCGGACCTCGACTACTGCATTGCGATGGGCGGCAATGCTTACGGCTACCTGCACCAGACGGCGGATCGCAGCGCGCGCGATCGTGCCCTGGCCGAGGTATTCGGCGAACTGGCCGGCGACTTCGCCCGCTTCGTCGAACTGCTGGCCGCGGTCACGGACCGCACCGACACCGCCGGCCGCGACCTGCTGCAGCTCTACCAGCGCTGGCAGGCGACGGGCAGCCCGGTGCTGGCGCGGCGGCTGCGCCGTCTGGGCGTGGCAGTAGACACCCCGGCGGTGGCGCACTGAGTCATGCAGCTCGAAGCGATCCAGGACCGGCTGCAAGGGCTCTATGACCTGCAGTTGCCGCACCGGGTCAGCGATTTCCTGGTCACAGATCCGGCTCTGGCGCAGCACTTGGGCGGCGTGCACCCAGGCGCCAGCGAGGCCCTGCTGATCCGCCAGACCGACGACCGGACCTTGGACCTGAGCCTATTCGTGGATGCCGCCGTGCTGCACCGGCTGGCGGCGCGTGCACCCGATGTACCCTGGGACGCCGCCGCCCTGCAGGACTGGTGGGCGGCGCTGGAGGGCGTGAGTCACTTCCTGTGCGTGGCCTGGCGGGCGGAGCGCGACCGCAGTACCACCGCGCTGGAACTGGAGCTGCAGGCCGAGGTGGACAAGTTCCTGCTGACCGCCGGTACCTTGGGCGAGCGCTACGGCGCCCCCTCGCTGAGGTTGCTCCACGACACCCTGTTCGGCCGGACCCGGCTGCGCGGCGACCTGTCGCCGCAACTGCAGGCACGTTACCGCCGCGCCAACGACCTCGCCGCCGCCTACTGCCACGGGCTGCAGCGCCGCCATCGGGTGTGGCCGCCGGACGGGGACCTGCTGCGGGAATTGCGGCGATTCTACCGCTTTGACGGGGAGGCCAAGGAACGCCACATCTGCCGGACGCGCTGAGCGGTCAAGGCACCCATTGCGGGGCCGGGACGCTGTCGGACTCGACGGATGGCAGCGTGTGTACGCCGGTTTTAGGCAGATGTTTCGATCTTTGGGGGAACCTAGTGGCGCTACCTGGCGAGGAAGATAGGGAAAGCGGGCCACATCCCGATTGCCCGTACTAGGTCAGCGTCAAACCCGACAGGCTGCTAGTCCTCGCGGTGGTAATCGCCTTCGATGTAGCCGCCCTTGCGGGCGAGTGGGTCGGGGGCTACGCCGCCGGAGGGCCGCAGCACGCCGCGCCGCTGCAGCCAGCGCAAAATCACGGCGCGGCGCAAGGGCGCCACCAGCAGCAGGAAGCCGATGGTGTCCGTGATCAGGCCGGGCAACAGCAGCAGCACCCCGGCCATCAGCAGGGTCAGACCTTCCAGCAGCTCGATCGCTGGCACTTCGTCGCGCGCCTGCGCCGCACGCACCCGGAACAACACCGCCACGCCCTGCCAGCGCACCAGCAGGCCACCGAGCACGGCGGTGCAGACGCTGAGCGTGATCGTGGCCAAGGCGCCGATGCGGGTGCCGACCTCGATCAGCAGGTACAGCTCCGCCAGCGGGGCCCCGACGAACAGCAGCAGAAACAAAACGAGCGCAGGCATGGTCTCACCTTAACCGGGAAATCGCGCCGGGTTAACCGGCTAAAGGACAAATTGCAGCGAAATGGCGCAGGATCAAGCGGCGGCGGCTGCTTTACCCCGAGGGTGCGGGTTGGATATCTTTCGCGGCATGTCCGCAACGGTGCTCCTCGTGTTGTGCGCCTGTCCCGACGACGGCAGTGCCGAACGCCTCGCCGATGTCCTGGTGACGCACGGCCTGGCGGCGTGCGTGAACATTGGCCCACCGCTCATCTCGGTTTACCGGTGGCAGGGTAGTATGGAGCGCTCGCCGGAGCGCCTGCTGACCATCAAGACCACTGCCGCGGCCTATCCCGCCCTGGAACACGCGCTGCGTGAGCAGCACCCCTATGACCTGCCGGAGATCATCGCGGTGCCGGTGACACGCGGCCTGCCCGGCTACCTGGAATGGGTAAGAGAATGTACCAAAGACGCCTGATCATCAGCCTGCTGGCCCTGTTGGCCTGGACCTCCACCGTCCTCGGCGAACAGGAATTCCTGACGCCGGACGAGGCCTTCCTGATCTCCGCCCGTCCGGCGGACGCCGGCAAGGTGCGGATCGCCTGGCGCATCGCCGACGGTTACTACATGTACCGCAGCAAGTTCCGCTTCACTACCGACACCCCCGGGGTGGAGCTGGGCAACCCCGCGCTGCCCGCGAGCGAGACCAGGGAGGATCCGATCTTCGGCGATGTGGAGGTCTACCGCGGCGAGCTGGTGATCGACCTGCCCGTGACCCTGGCCGCCAATGCCCCCGATCTGCTGACCCTCAAGGTCCGCTCGCAGGGCTGCGCCGACGCCGGGCTGTGCTACCCGCCGCATACCCAGACCGTTCTGGCCGGCCTCACCGCTGCGGCCGACGCGCCATTGCCGGTGGATCCGCAGGCGGTCGAGGAGATGCGCGCCGCCATCGACAGCAGCTCGGGCAGCGCTGCGGCACCGACCGTCGAAAGCACCGCGACTGATCCCGGCCTGGTCGCGGCCGCGGGTGACCCGCCGGACGCCCTGGCCCGACTAGCGTCCCTGGGCGGGAGCCTGGGCCTGGGCGATGACGAGTTGCTGACGCCGGAGCAGGCCTACCAGTTCGATGCCACGGTCATCGACGGCAACACCCTGCGCCTGTACTGGCAGATCGCTGACGGCACCTACCTCTACCAGGACAAGGTGCAGCTGAGCATCGCCGGCGATGGCGTGGCCCTGGGCGAGGTCCAGTTGCCCGCACCCAAGATCAAGCACAACACGGTCCGGCCCGACGGCGAGATCGGCGACGTTGCGGTTTACGAACAGGCACTCGAGCTGCGGGTGCCGCTGCTGCGCACCGGGCTCGCGGCCACGGTGGTTGAACTCACCGCCCGCTACCAGGGTTGCGCGGAACTTGGCATCTGTTACCCGCCGCAGCAGCAAAAGGTCAAGCTCAGCCTGCCCGCGGCGGGCGCGTCGAGCGTTGCGCCCCCGCCCGCCGCCGTACCCGCGGCCGCTGCCGCCCCCTCCCCGGCCGAGCCGGTGGCGGAGCAGGACCGGATCACCGCCATGTTGGCGGGCGGCAGCACCTGGGTGGTCATCGGCAGCTTCTTCGTCATCGGGCTGCTGTTGGCCTTTACCCCCTGTGTGTTCCCGATGATCCCGATCCTGTCCGGCATCATCGCCGGCCAGGGTACCCGGATCACGACCCGCAAGGCCTTCACCCTGTCGCTGGTCTATGTGTTGGCCATGGCCGTCACCTACACGGTCGCCGGCGTGTTGGCCGGGCTGTTCGGGTCCAACCTGCAGGCCGCCTTCCAGAACCCCTGGATCCTCGGCTTCTTCGCCGCCATCTTCGTCGCCCTGGCCTTCTCCATGTTCGGCTTCTACGAACTGCAGCTGCCGTCGAGCCTGCAGAGCAAGCTGAGCGAATGGAGCAACCAACAGGAGGGAGGCACCCTCACCGGGGTGGCCATCATGGGCCTGCTGTCGGCGTTGATCGTCGGGCCGTGCGTGGCGCCACCGCTGGCCGGAGCGCTCATCTACATCGGCCAGACCGGCGACGCCCTGCTCGGCGGCCTGGCGCTGTTCGCCATGAGTCTGGGCATGGGCGCGCCGCTGGTCGCCATCGGCACCTCGGCCGGCAAGCTGTTGCCGCGGGCCGGCGGCTGGATGGACGCCGTCAAGGGCGTGTTCGGGGTGCTGATGCTGGCGGTGGCCATCTACCTGCTGGAACGGGTGGTCCCCGAGACCCTGGCGATGCTGCTGTGGGGAATCCTGCTGATCTCCTCCGCCGTGTACATGGGGGCGTTGAAGGAATTGCGGGTGGAGGCCAGTGGCTGGCACAAGTTGTGGAAAGGCCTGGGGCTGGTGGCATTGGTGTACGGTGCGCTGTTCCTGGTCGGCGTCGCCGCCGGCGGCAAGGACACCCTGCAGCCGCTGCGTGGCGTGCTGGTCGGTGGCGGCGACGCCGACC
>JBFZDU010000463.1:0-20092 GCA_041307205.1 Gammaproteobacteria bacterium
CGCATCGGTCGTTACACCCTGACCACCCCCGGCGGCCAGCGTCTGCAGCTGGATGACCCGGACGACAGCATCCGGCTGCAGAGCCGGAAGCACAGCGACCTGCAGTTGGCGCCGGGCCTGGTGCGCCTGCGCAACGGCAGCAAGAGCTACATCGAACTCGATGGCAAGCAGGTGGTAGTGCACGCCGCCGAGCACCTGGTGCTGGAAGCGCCAGGCGGCCAGATCACCATCCGTGGCGCCGCCATCGACTTCGAGCAGGGCTGAGCCGCGGATGAAACTGCTCAATCTCAAGGCCGTGTTGCACTGCGATCACCAGTCCGGGTTGGTCGGGCTGGTGGCGCAACAGCAGTTCGTGCGCATTGCCGGCAGCCCGGTACTGGTCGAGGCCGACCCCGCGCAGCGCCCGATCGCCGGCTGCCCCAACGTCGGCCCCACCATCAAGCCTTGCACCAGCACCCTGGCGGTGCAGCAGGGCTACTCCGGGCTGCTGCGCATCGGCGGGCGCCGGGTCTGCCTGGACGGGGTCACCGGGCTGACCGACGGCACGCCGCCGGGCACCGTCAAGTATCAGGTCCGGTACGCGGGCCAGGATTTCGTCGCGGAGTTGTGATGCCATTACCCTCGTATCGCGCCTGGCGGTTCGTGCACCCGGATTTCGACCTCGGCGCGCCGGCGCACGGCCTGCAGTTCCTGCCGACGTGTGGCGTCGCCATGGTCGAGGGTACGGGCGCGGTGCGCCAGGCGATCATGCTGCTGCTCTCGACCCGCCCCGGCGAGCGCGTCATGCGTCCTGATTATGGCTGCGACCTGCACCGGCTGGTGTTCGAACCCAACGACGCGACCACGGCCGGCCTCGCCATTCACTATGTCCGCGAGGCCATCACGCGCTGGGAACCGCGGGTCGAGATCCTGCACCTGGATGCGGAACCCCCGAGCGCCGACCCGGGACGGCTGGACATCACCCTGGACTACCGCGTGAGGATCGTCCGGGTGACTGACCGCATTGTGTTTCCCGTGAACCTGACCCAGTCGGAGGCTTGATGTCTCTGCCCACGATCAATCTGGATGACCGCCGCTTCGACGACCTGCTGGCCGCGGCGCAGCGCCAAATTCGCCAAGCCTGCCCCGGTTGGACTGATCTGTCCGCGGGCGACCCCGGCATGGTGCTGTTGGAGGTATTTGCGCACCTTACCGAGGTCATGCTCTACCGTCTCAACCGGGTGCCGGACAAGGTCCACATCGAGCTGCTGAACCTGCTCGGCGTGAGCCTGCAGCCGCCCGCCGCGGCCGCCGTCGAGCTGGCTTTCAGCGTGCGCCAGCCCGCGGCCCACAAGATCGCCGTGCCGCGCGGCACCCGCGTCACCGTGGCGCGGGCCGGCGGCGCCGATGAACCGCCGGTGTTCACGACCCTGGTCGACGTCGCCATCGAGCCCGGCGCGACCGAGGTACGCGTCCAGGCCTATCAGGCCGAGTTCATCGCCGGCGAACTGCTCGGCCAGGGCAGCGGCAGCCCGGCGCTGGCGCTGCAGGTGGCGCGCCCGCCCATCGTCACGGCGGCGGCCGGTGGTCCCGAACTGGTGATTGGCGTCGCGCTGCCGGACGGCACGCTGCCGATCGGCGCGCGCGGGGTACAGTTCGAGGGCAAGACCTACCGGGTGTGGCGCGAAGCCGAGAATTTCGCCGACCTGGGTGACGACCGGCACCTGTACCTGGCGGACCGGCACCAGGGCCGGATCCGCTTCGCCCCGGCGCTGCGCTCCAGCGCCGCGGCCGACCGGGCGCTCGACGATGCGCCGCGCGCCCTCTCCGAGATCCCGCCCGCCGGCGCCGAGATCCGCGCCTGGTACTGGCGCGGCGGCGGCGTGCAGGGCAATGTCGCCGCCAATACCCTGACCGTGCTCAAGGACGGCATGCCCGGCGTGGCCGTTAACAACCCGCTGCCGGCTGGCGGCGGGCGGGCGGCCGAATCCCTGGAAAATGCCATGACCCGCGGCCCGCAGGAGATCCACTCGCTCAAGCGGGCGGTGACGGCGCGCGATTTCGAGTTGTGCGCGCTGCGCACCGGTGCGGTCGACCGGGCCCATGCCTATACCAAGGCGGCGCTGTGGCATCACGCCCCGCCGGGCACGGTGGAGGTGCTGCTGCTGCCCCATATCCCGGCGGCGGAACGCGGCACCGGGCCGGTCACCGCGGACCTGGTCCGAACCCACTGCGAACGCAATATGGCCTTGCTGCCGCGCATCCGCCAGGAACTGGACCTGCGTCGACCGCTGGGCACCCACTGCCTGGTCAACTGGGCGCACTGCAAGCCGGTGCAGGTGCAGGCGCAGGTCGTGGTGTTCCGTGAAGAGAACCCGGCGGCGGTGGCGCAGCGCATTCTGGAGCGGCTGTACCGGCACATCAATCCCTTGCCCGCGCCGCCGGATCACGCCGGCTGGGTGAGCGGCCAGCCGCTCACCAGTTGGCACGTCTATCGCGTCATCGGCGCCGAGCCGGGCGTCAAGTCCATCAACCGGGTGCGGCTGGCGGTCGACGCCGTGCCCGACCAGGAGGTCGCGACCCTCGCGGCCGACGGCTACCAGGAAGGGACCTGGTATGCGGGTTCGCGTGACACCCTGTACCGCTCGATGAACGACGGCCAGGGCTGGGAGCCGGTGCAGCAGTTCGTCGACGAGACCATCGTCGCCGTGAAGCCGTTCGACCAGCCCGCCGGCGACTACCGCCTGGGCTCCGGGCTGGTGGCGGTGGTCACGGCCTACCAGGATGAGCGCGCGCGCATTCATCTGTCGCGCGATTGCGGCGAGACCTGGGAGATCCTGCAGCCTATCGCCTTCCCGATCAGCGATGCCGCCTGGCTGGAACGTGACGGGCGGCTCGCCTTGCTGCTCGCCGCCGACCGCGGCCTGTTCGAACTGGCCATCACGGCCGACGCCGACCCGGTGCCGCTGCTGGTCGACGCCCAGACTCCCAAGCTGGGTTTCTACCGGGTCGCGGTGCTGGCGGACGGGCGCAGCACCCCCGCCATTGCGGTGGCGGCGCGTGACGAACGCGGCGTGTTCCTGTCGACCCGCGGTGGCGAACCGGGCAGCTTTGAGGCCATCGGGCTGGACCAGCAGCTGATCCGTGTCCTCGCGGTGCAGCACGCCGGGCCGCACCGCTATCTGTGGGCCGGCACCGCGGCGCCCGGCACCGATCCGGGCAAGGGCTGTTACCGCTGGCGCCTGACCGCGGATGCCAAGACACCCGGCGGCTGGGAGGATTTCACCGCCGGCTGGGCCCAGCAGCAGGCCGGTAGTTGCCTGGGACTGGCGTTCCTGGGCGGGCTGGCATTCGCCGCGACGCGCAACCGCGGCGTGCTGCGGCTGGACAGCGACGGCCAGGCGCGCGCCTGGCAGGCCCCCGACGTAAATTGTGGCCTGCCGCTGCGCGAGGTCGGCCGGCTGCAGCCGGTGGACGCGCTCGCCGCCAGCCCCCGCGGCGGACAATTGCTGGCCGCGGGACGCCAGGGCGTGTATCGCAGCGCCGACCGGGGGCTGAGCTACCGGAACTGTTCGGCGCGCGAGTTCGAGTCCGAGGTCACGCTGCCGCCGAACTGGTTATTCTGCTCGAGTGAGCACCTGCTAACGGTGGTATCAGAAGATGCGTCGGGATGAGATCGCGCGCCTGCTGCCCGAGGTGTTCCAGCGCACCCTCGAACCCGGGTCGCCGCTGGCCGCGTGGCTCGGCGTCATGGAGGAACTGCACGCCCCGGCGGAGGCGGTGCTGGCGCAGCTCGAAAGCCACTTCGATCCGCGCCAGACCCCGGAGCGGTTGTTGCCGATGCTGGCCGCCTGGGTCGACCTCACGCGCTTCATGCGCACCCCCACGACTGCCCCCGACGCGTCGGACCTGATCTCCAGCGGCACCGGGCACCTGCGCGAGCTGATCGCCGCGGCGCTGGCGCTGTCACAGGCGCGGGGCACCCGGCAGGGCCTGCTGCGCTTTCTGGAGGTCGCCACCGGCCTCACCGGCTACCGTATCGAAGAAAACCTGGCCGCCGAGGCAGGACCGGCCCGGCCATTTCACCTGCTGGTCCAGGCCCCCGCGGCGGCCTGTGCGCACGAGGCGCTGGTGCGACGCATCGTGGAACAGGAAAAACCGGCCTACGTAACCTTCGAACTGACGTTCGGCACACCCGATTGAGGAGTTGATCCGATGACCAGCATTGCAACCGTGAAACCCAAGTTGGATCGTGCCACCGGCGGCGCCGGCGAGACCGTCCAATTCAGCTTCGCCGTCACCAACACGGCCGGCCGCGCGCTGGCGATGGGGGCCCGGGTATTGCCCGAAGCGCCGGCCCAGGAAGCCTGGTTCAAGTTGGGCGGCAGTGCCGAGCGGCAGCTCGGCAAGGACGACTTCGACCAGTTCGACCTCGAGGTGAGGCTGCCGGCGGATGCCGCGCCCGGGACTTATAAGTTCCGGCTGCTGGTGTACTCCACCACGGCGCCGGGCGAGGACTACACCGAGGGCCCGACGGTGGCCGTCGAGATTCCCCAGCCGGACGCGCCGGCCAAGCCGGAACCCAAACCCGACAACGGCAAGTTTCCCTGGTGGATCGTCGCCGTCGCCGGGGTGCTGGTGCTGCTGATCGGGGGCGGCATTCTCGCGTACCTGCTGATCGACGGTGCGGAGCCGGTGCCCGACGTGACCACCCTGACCCTCGACGAGGCCATCGTCAAACTCGAACAGGCCGGGCTCAAGGTAGCGGAAACCGGCGTGACCGAGGAGGCGACCGGCCAAGCCGATGCCGGCACCGTCATCCGCCAGGCGCCGGCCGCCGGCGCCGACCAGCCCGAGGACAAGCTGGTCAGCCTGACCATCGAGCAGCTCACCGTGGCCGTGCCCTCGGTGATCGGCATGAAGGTGCCGGCCGCCAAGACGCTGCTGAACGATGCGCGCTTGAACCTCGCCAACAACATCAGCTACGAACGTTCCAGCCAGTTCGCAGGCGGCGCGATCATCGCCCAGACGCCGGCGGCCAACCAGCGCGCCATCCCTGGCCACGACGTGACGGTCACGGTCGCCGAGGAGCTGATCCGGGTCCCGGACCTGCGCGGCAAGTCCTACACCGACGCGCGTGTGGCTCTCGAAACCCTGGGGCTGTCGGTCGGCAAGGTCAGCTATGAACAGACCGGCGGGGCGCCGGACACGGTCATCCGGCAGCAGCCGACGGAGAGCGCGGAAACCAACGCGGCCGCCAAGGTCGACCTGTGGCTGGTCGAGAAAAAGATCCCGGTGCCAAACGTCAAGGATCAGGAGGTCACCGAGGCGCAGGCCCAGCTGAGTAACGCGGGCCTGAAACCGGTGTTGTTCCCGATCGCGCCGCCGCCGAACTCCACTGCGCCGGCGAACCAGGTGCAGGAGCAGCGGCCCGCCGCCAACACCCAGGTGTACACCGGCACCGAGGTCACCCTGGTCTATTACAAGGCACCACCCTTGAGGATCATCGGGGAACTGCGGCCGATGAAGGTTCAGCCGCAGGTTATGAACCAGATCCTGCTCAAGACCCGCGAACTGAAGCAGGTCGACGGCGACCTCAGGTCGGTGGCCCCGGCAGCCGAGTGAAATCCGTCATTGTCCGGCGCGGCGCCGCGTGCGCCGCCCCGGGTCTGAGCCGAGCACCAGGCAAACCAAGCGCGCGACGCTTGGCATTCAGCGGGTTGGCATAGCCATGGGCAAGAAGCTTTTCATCGGGTTGCTCATTCTGTTCGCGGTGCTGTATTTCGGCGTGGCCGGTGTCGGGTGGTTCACCGCCGACAGCGATGCCGAGCAGCGCCAGCGCAAACAGGACCCGGGGGCCGGCGAGCATCCTGCGTTGCGGGCCCTGGATGCGCTGCTTGCACCCCTGGCGCCGCCGCTGGCGCTGAACGGCCTGCAGTGCGCCGGCCAGCCGGTCGCCAAGATCTTCCGGCTCACCGCGGCCAGTCCGGCCTGCACGGTCCGGTTGTGCGGGGCCTGCCGCCTGCCGGACGGCGAGGTTGAGGCGGCAGAGCACCGACGCGGCGAGCTGCGGGTCTACGATGCCGGTGTCAGGGCCTTCGTGTTCGTGGATGTGCCCAGCGAGCAGCGGCCGCAGGGTTGTCGTGACGCGCTGCCCGAGACCGGGGTCCGATTGACGCTGACCTACACCCCGGACGACGGCGGCGACGGCGACCGAGTGCAATGCTGGCTGGAGCGCGATGCGGCCGAGCCCATCGCGTTGTCGGTCCTGCAAGGCGGCGGCACCCTGGCCCTGGAATGCCTGGGCTGCGACCAGGCCAAGGACCAGGGCATTCGGCTGCGCATTAGGTAAGCGCCGCGTTCGTTACCGCGCGGCCAGCAGTTCCGCCACGCTTTCGGCGATTTCGCGCTCTTCGTCGGTGGGCACCACCAGGATCGGGATCCCGGAAGAGGCCGTGGATATGGCGCGGCAGCCGTCGCCGCCGGCCGCATTGGCGCCCGGGTCCAGGACCATGCCCAGTCCCTGCAGGTCCTCGCAGATCAACTGCCGCATCCGGGGCGAGTGCTCGCCGATGCCGCCGGTGAACAGCACTGCATCGACCCGCCCCAGCACGGCCCAGTAGGCGCCGATGTATTTTCTGACGCGATAGGCAAACAACTGCTCTGCCAGCCGTGCTTCCGCGTGCTCGGCGGCGTGGATCTCGCGCATGTCCGAGATCGCGCAAATGCCCTGCAGCCCGCTGCCTTTGTTCAGCAGGGTCTCGATCTCGGGCGGCGCCATCCGCGCCTCGCGCTGCAGGAAGAAGGGAATCGAGGGGTCGATGTCGCCGCAGCGGGTCCCCATCACCAAGCCTTCGAGCGGGGTCATCCCCATCGAGGTATCGACACTGGCGCCGTTGCGAATGGCCGTCGCGCTGCAGCCGTTGCCCAGGTGCAGGGAGATCAGGTTGGTTTGTTCCGGCTTGCGGCCCAGCCAGCGCGCGGCCGCCTTGCTGACGAAGCGGTGCGAACTGCCGTGGAAACCGTAACGGCGCACGCCGTAGCGCCGGTACAGCTCGGTGGGTAAGGCGTAGCGGTATGCCTGCGGCGGCATGCTCTGGTGGAAGGCGGTATCGAACACGGCCACCTGGGGTAGTTCCGGCCAACGCTGACGGGCCACCTCGATGCCCTCCAGGTTCGCGGGATTGTGCAGCGGGGCCAGCGGGATCACGGCGCGGATGACGTCGATGACCGCAGCGTCGATCAGTACCGGCTGACTGAAGTGCTCACCGCCGTGAACCACGCGATGACCTACGGCGGCGATGTCGGATTCGTCGCGGACCAGGCCTCGCTCTGCCAGGTGCAGCACGATCCGCTCCAGTGCCTGGTGCTGGGTTGGAACCGCGCAGGTCTCGACCAGCCGCTCCGCTTGCCCGGCCTGGCTGTCCCAGGTGTGCTCGGTGCGGGCCTCGGCCTGGCCGATGCGCTCCACCAGGCCCCTGGCGAGCGCGCGCGCCGAGGACATATCGAACAGCTTGTACTTCAGCGAGGAACTGCCGGCGTTCAGGACCAGGATATGCATCAGCTCAATCCTGCGCCTGGGCCTGGATCGCGGTGATGACCACGGTGTTGACGATGTCGGTCACCGTGCAGCCCCGGCTCAAGTCGTTGACCGGCTTGTTCAGCCCCTGCAGCACCGGGCCTATGGCCACTGCGCCGGCGGATCGCTGCACCGCCTTGTAGGTGTTGTTGCCGGTGTTCAGATCGGGGAACACGAACACCGTCGCCTGGCCGGCGACCTCGCTTCCCGGCAGCTTGGAGTGTGCAACCGACAAATCGACTGCGGCATCGTATTGTATGGGCCCCTCGATCTTCAGATCCGGGCGGCGCTGGTGCGCGATGCGGGCCGCCTCGCGCACATGGTCCACGTCCAGGCCCTTACCGGACTCGCCGGTGGAATAGGACAACAGGGCGGTACGGGGCTCGATGCCGAAGCGGCGGGCCGTTTCCGACGAGGCAATGGCGATGTCCGCCAGCTGCTCGGCATTGGGGTTTGGGTTGATGGCGCAGTCGCCGTAGACCAGCACCCGGTCCTCCAGGCACATGAAGAAGACGCTCGACACCAGCGAGAAATCGGGTCGGGTCTTGATGATCTCGAAGGCCGGCCGGATGGTGTGCTGGGTGGTATGCGATGCCCCGGACACCATGCCGTCGGCGTACCCGAGTTGCACCATCATGGTGCCAAAGTAGCTGACGTCCAGCATGGTGTCGGCAGCCAGGTCGACCGTCATGCCCTTGTGCTTGCGCAGCTCGTAGTAGGCATCGGCGAACTCCTGGTGCCAGGGAGAGGTGGCGGGGTCGATGACCTGGACATTCTTGAGCCGCACCCCCAGCTGCTGCTGCTTTTGCCGCACCCGTTCCGCGTCGCCCAGCAGGGTCAGCTGCACCACGTCGCGCAGGCTCAACAGGTCCGCGGCACGCAGGACGCGTTCGTCGGTGCTCTCGGGCAGCACGATGTGTTTGCGCTGCGACTTGGCGCGCTGGATCAGGTCGTACTCGAACATCAGCGGGGTCATGCGCCGCCCCGGCTTCTGGACCAGCAGCTCCGCCAGCTGATGCACATCGACGCTGGACTCCATCACCCCCAGCGCCAGCGCTATCTTGCTCTCGTCTCCCGGCAGTATGGTTCCCTCCACCTCGTTGACCTTGAGCGCCGTGGTGAAGGTGTCCCAGGGCGAGAGCAGGATGGGTACGCGGGAGATTGCCAGCCCCTCGATGACCCGCTGCACCGCTGGGGCGGGGCGCTCCCCGCCGGTCAACAGCAGGCCGGCGATGCTGGGCATACCCAGCGAGGCATCGGCGGCCACGGTGCCGAGAATGACGTCGGAGCGATTCCCCGGGGTAATCACCATGCTGCAGCTTTCCAGACGATCCAGGAAATCATGCACCGGCATGGCGGCCACCTTGTAACACTCCACGACATGGTTCATAGAGCGGTCATCGCCCGACAGGCGCTCCAGCTGCAGGGCCCGTGCGATATCGCCGACCGTGGGCTTCTGCAGCATCGGACGCTCGGGCAGCACGTAGTAGGGCAGTTTCGACGAACACAGCAGTTCCCTGACCAGTTCCAGGTCCGCGCTGTCGACCCGGTTGACGAAGGCCGCCAGCAACTCGCAATGCTGGCCGTCCAGGTATTCCTCCAACATCATCACGGCATCTGCCGTTTCGGAGGGCGCTCGACCATGCCCCTTGATGACCGGCAACAAGAAACAACCGAGGTTGTTGGCGAGGTCGGCATTGAAGTCCAGTTCCAGTGGCGACGTCGATCCGGAAAAGTCCGACCCGGAGCACACCATGATGTCGTGATGTGCCTCGATGGCCTTGTACTTGCCTACGATGATCTTCAGCAGTTCCTCGTACTGGCCGTGCGAGATCATCTTGATCGCCTGGTCCTGGGTGACGCCATAGAGGGCATCGCTCGGCAAGTCGATTTTGTAGCGCTGGGTGACCAGGTGAATGAGTGGGTCGGTCCGATGGTCGCCGCCAATGACCGGGCGGAAGTAGCCGACCCGCGGCATCATGGCCGTGAGCATTTCCATCATGCCCAGTACTACCAGCGACTTGCCGCTGCGGGGTTCTGCCCCCGCGATATAGATACTGTGAAACACCCCGTTCCCCTGCTCAGTCAATACCGGTTTGGCTGTGCATGGTGCACCGCAGCATCCGCAAATACAATTACCGTTTCATGCCGCCCGAATTGCTGTCCCAGCCGCCGCGGCGCACCGGGCACCGCGGCAATTTGCCGCACTCGCCGCGTCGCCCTGGCGGATAGACTTCCTGGGAGAGACGCAACTACAACTCGATTCGGCGGGGAAGAGCATGAAATCTCGAATTCGCAATAGCTGGGTCTGGGCGCTGTTCGGCCTGGCCCTGACCGGGGTGGCGGGGCCTGTGCAGGCCTGTGGTCCCGGCGGCATGCAAGGTCATGGGGGACACCATCACCAGATGCGCCATGGCAACGGGCACCAGGGTCACGCCGACTCCCAGGCGCCGACCGGTAGCGGCCCGGGCGCCCTGCCGGACGCTGATCAGCCCGGGGCGCGCCTGCTGACGGGTTACTGTACCCAGTGCCACGGGCTCCCCCATCCGGGGCTGCATGCTGAGGGCGAATGGCCGGCGGTGGCCGGACGCATGTACCAGCGCATGCAGCAATTCCAGGGGCGGGTGGATGCGCCCAGCCCTGAGGAGTTCGGCGAGATTCTTGCCTACCTGACCGAGCACGCGCGGAGCGCTGACTGAGGCCGCCGCGGGTCGGCCCGGATAGCTGAGGGCTAAATGCCTGCCGGCCGACAGGACGGCCCGCCCGCGGTCACGTTCAACGCCGGGGCAGCGCCACGCGGGCCGGGGCCTCGGCCAGCTCGAACGCATAGACCGCGCCATTGGCGAACGGCGTGCCGACCACGGCGGCGAGCGCCAGCCGTTCGCCCCGGGCTTTGCAGACGCGCAGCGTCTCCTCGTGCGCGACCAGCGCCACTCCCTGGTAGGACTGGCCGGCCAGCCAGTCGAGAAAGCCGTCGACCCGGGCCTGGTGCTCGATCAGGGTCTCGGCGCCCGGCACCGGACGGGTGCGCAATGGGTCGGCGGCGATGGCCGCCAGGTAAGCCGCCACCGGCTGGCCGTCGAAACCGCTGTGAATGTCCTTGAGCCGGGGCTCGACCTGCGCTGGCAGGCCCAGCCGCGCGCCCATGATTGCCGCGGTCTGGCGGGTGCGTGGCAGGGGAGAGCAGAACACCGCCTGGATGGACTGGGTGCGGAGTTGCTGCGCCGCCGCCTCGGCCTGGCTGCGCCCCAGCGGGGTGAGGTCGCCGCCGGGGCGGTCCGGATCGTCGTTGCACAGGTGGCGGAGGTTGAAGGCGGATTGGCCGTGCCGGACCGCAAAGAGCTTCAATGCTTGACCACCTGGCGGAAGGCGATGTCGTCGATCGTGCCGAACAGCTGATCCGGGCCGGCGGAGACGAACTGGAAGCCGTCCTTGGCGGGGATGTAGTGCACCGCGGTGCCCCAGCCGTCCTGCAACTCGGCCTCCGTCACGCCGACGTCGACGCGCAGCCGGGTCATGGTCAGCTGGGTCGGATCCGTACCCGGCGGGGCGCCCTCTAGCCAGGCATCCACCTTCGCGCCCAGGCTGCGCAGCCCGCTGCGGGTGATGACCCACTTGCTCTGGGTCGGGGCGGGCGGCGGCGTCGGTGTTGCCTTCGGTACGGCGGGTGGCAATGCGGCCTGCGGCGTCTGGGCCTGCGGTGCCGCGCTCGTGGCCGGTGTGGCCGGTGTGGCCGGTGTGGCCGATGGCGCGGTGTCTGCGACCTCGACATACTGGTAGCGCGCCAGCCGCCCGGTGTCGACCGCGCTCCACAGCAGCAAAGTCAGCACCCCGGCACAGACTGCGCCGAAGAACACCGCCACCCCACTCGAACCGCCGGCAGCGGCGATCTCCAACTCATGGGCGCGCGTCGGCGACATCCGGTGCAGGCGCCTGATCGCGCTGTGCGCTTGCCGGAAATACAGGTAGTCGGCCACGGCGGGCCAGATGGTGCGGTTCAGCACCGCGAGCGTGCCTGCAACCAGGATCAGCGGTGGCGGCAGGACGCCGCGGCTGGACAGGACCAGGACGGTCATCGGCGCTATCACCTCGGTCACCAGAGCGAGTACGGCCCAGGGCCAGAGCTTGCGGTGGAGGGTCCATAGCAAGGGGCTAACCAGCGTACCCCAGTTCCAGCTCAGGGCGAAGTGCGGTCGCGAGCTGCTGCCGAAACGCTCGAACACCCGCAGATAGCGCCTGGCCCGTCGCCCGATGAAGAGCCGCAGCTCCAGCTCCTCGCTCTGGACGTCGTCCACCAGGTCGTCGCGGCTGGGTTTCCAGCGCTCGCTGGCCGGCGTTGCGGCCCGGGTCGGGGGTCTGGCCACCGACGCCTGCGGCGGTGGCACTCGCCGGCGGTGGTTGAATTCTTCGAAATCCACGCCGCACGCCGTGCAGCGCGCCGCCACCGCCTGGTGGTGCCCGCAGGCCGGGCAGCGCATCATGCCCGGCGCAACGGCGGGATCGGCATCGGCCTCCGGGCGCGGCGGCCGCAGGCGCAAGTCGAGCTTGTGCGTCGACAGGCGTTCGACCCGGCTCAGCACCCCGATGCCCTCCAGGGCGTGTTGCATCTCCAGTGCCTCGTCGGCGGAGAACGCCTGGTCGATCGGGTGGCTGCTGCCGTCGAGCAGTTCGCCGAGCAGCGTCGCGGGGGCGTTGAACAGTTCGGCCATCTCGCGCACCACGCGCTGGCGGTCGGCGCCCTGCCGTAACTGCCCCGTCAGCACGACGCGATACTTCTTGTCCGCCACGGCGTTCATGCGTTCACCGCCGTCGCGGCAATGCAGACGACCTGCAATACCACGCCGTCGACGCCGACCACACGCACGCGGGTCCCGGCGGCGCAATCGGGGCCCTGGATCTTCCAGGTGGTGTCATCCACGCGCAGCTTGCCGACGCCGTTGACCACCGGCTCCTCCAGGGTGAAGACCCGGTCGATGTAACGTTCGCCGCGCCGGTTGAGGCGGGGTTCGTCGGTGCTGATGGGATGACGCGTCACCCACCAGCGGCCCAGCGCCGCGGCCAGCACGCTCAATATGGCAAAGGCCAGCACCTGGATCTGCCAGGGCAGGGCCGGTTGCAGCAGCACCCAGATTCCGACCGCGCCGGCCGCGAGCCCGATCCAGAGCAGGAATACCCCGGGTGCGAGAATCTCCGCCACCAACAGCAGCACCCCCAGCAGCAGCCAGTGCCAGTACAGCAGCTGTTGCAGCCAGCCGGTCATCAGGTGGCGCTCGTGCGCCGGTCCGCGGCCTCTTTGGCCAGTTCGGCTATGCCGGCCACCGAGCCGATCAGGCTGGCTGCTTCCAGCGGCAGCATGATCACCTTCTGATTCGGTGCCGAGCCGATCTGCGCCAGGGCTTCGGTGTACTTCTGGGCGACGAAGTAGTTCACCGCATTGACGTCGCCCTGGGCGATCGCGAGCGACACCACCGCGGTGGCCTTGGCCTCCGCTTCGGCCAGGCGTTCGCGCGCCTCGGCCTCGCGGAAGGCGGCCTCGCGGTCGCCCTCCGCCTTGAGGATGGCTGATTGCTTCTCGCCCTCGGCGCGCAGGATGGCCGCCTGGCGCTCGCCCTCGGCATCCAGGATATTGGCGCGCTTGAGCCGCTCGGCCTTCATCTGTCGCCCCATGGCCTCCACCAGGTCCTGCGGGGGATCTATGTCCTTGATCTCGATGCGCGTCACCTTGACGCCCCAGGGCGTGGTCGCCTCGTCCACCACGCGCAGCAACTTGGCGTTGATCTGGTCACGGTTGGACAGCAATTCGTCGAGGTCCATGGACCCCATCACCGAACGGATGTTGGTCATGGTCAGCTGCATGATGGCCTGGAACAGGTTGGTGACCTCGTAGGCCGCCCTGGCGGCGTCCAACACCTGGAAGAACACCACGCCGTTGGCCTCGACCATGGCGTTGTCGCGGGTGATGACCTCCTGGGTGGGCACGTCCAGGACCTGTTCCATCATGTTGATCTTGGAGCCGATCTGGTCGATCAGCGGCATGATGAGATTGAGGCCGGGTCGCAACGTCGTCGTATAGCGGCCAAAGCGTTCGACGGTGTACTCGGCGCCCTGCGGCACGCGCTTGACACCGAGTACCACCAGGGCGAGAGCGAACACCAGAACGGCTACGATGACGATGTCCATGGCGATTGGTCCAGGCAGCTGATCGGGCTGCCAAGTATACCCACCCCGTCGAATGCGTTTATGACCCGGCAGATTAACCCGCGGCGGCGGCCGTGGAAAGTCCGCCCCGGCGTCCGGCTCGGGCGTCACCTGAAGAGCATCGATGGCAACCGGACCCCTTGTCCGGCGCCTTGGCCGCCTGCGGCCCGACCCAGCTGCCGCTCGGCCCCGCCAAAGGTTCTATCGGCAGGAAGCACTAAACTAGAATGTGCGTCATGCAACCGTCCGTTACTATCGCCCGCCCGCCCAAGGCGCTGCTGCGCAAGATCGGTCGCGCCATCGCCGATTTCGACATGATTCGCGCCGGCGACCGCGTTCTGCTCGGGGTGTCTGGGGGCAAGGATTCGCTGTCCTTGCTGCAGGTGCTGGCGCACCTGCGCCGCTATGCCCCGGTGCGCTTCGAGCTCGGCGTGATCACGGTCGATCCACAGGTGGAGGGCTTCGATCCGTCGCCGCTCACGGGCTATTACGAGGCCCTGGGCCTGCCCTGGTTCTACGCGGCCCAGCCGATCATGGCGGAGGCCCGCCAGCGCATGCAGGGCGACTCCTTTTGCGCCTATTGCGCCCGCATGAAGCGCGGCATCATGTACAGCCGGTGTCGGCGCGAGGGCTACAACGTGCTCGCCCTGGCGCAGCACCTGGACGACCTGGCCGAAAGCTTTCTGATGTCGGCCTTCCACGGTGGTCAGCTGCGGACCATGAAGGCCCACTATCGCAACGACGCCGGTGACCTGCGCATCATCCGGCCATTGGTCTATGTGCGCGAGGCCCAAACCGCTGCGTTCGCCGCCGCGGCCGCGCTGCCGGTGGTGGCGGACTCCTGCCCGGCCTGCTTTAGCGCGCCGACCCAGCGCGCCCACATGAAGGCCCTGCTGGCGCGGGAGGAGCGGGCCAACCCGCGCCTCTACGGCAACCTGCTGCACGCCCTGCGGCCGCTGCTGACCGAGGGCGGCGTGCCGCCGGCCACGCCGGCGCCCTGACCGCCGCGCCGCTCAGTCTTTTTCGAACTGCCGTAGTGCCACCGGCAGGGCGATGCCGAAGCCTTGCGCGTAGTCGACCCCGATGCTGCGTAGCCGTTCCAGGATGGCCGGACTCTCGACGAACTCCGCCACCGTGGTCAGGCCCATGACGTGCCCGACCTGGTTGATGGCCTGCACCATGGCGTCGTCGCTGGGATCGACCAGGATGTCCTTGACGAAATTACCGTCGATCTTCAGGTAATCGGCCGGCAGGTTCTTCAGATAGGCGAACGACGACATGCCGCTGCCGAAGTCATCGAGGGCGAAGCGGAACCCCAGGGCGCGCAGCTCGCGCATGAACCCCGCCGCCAGCCCCAGGTTGGCGACGGCCGCGGTCTCGGTGATCTCGAAGCAGATCTGGCGGGGGGTGATGCCGTGCACGCGCATCTGCTCGACGATGTAGTCGCGCATCCCGGCGTCGCCCACCGAGCCGCCGGACAAGTTGATGGCGCACAGCTCCAGGTCCTGCAGCAGTCGCGGCTGGCCGGTCAGCCAGGCGAAGGTCTGGCTGATCACCCAGCGGTCTATGGCGGGCATCAGGTTGTAGCGTTCGGCCGCCGGGAGGAAAGCCGCCGGTCCCACCTCCCGACCCTGCTCGTCGCGCAAGCGCACCAGGATTTCCAGGTGCAGCCCGGCGCTGCCGCCGCGCGTGGGCTGGATGCGCTGCCCGACCAGGTACAGGCGCTCCTCCGCCAGCGCGGCATGCAAACGCGACACCCACTGCATCTCGCCGTGGCGACGGGTCAGATCGACATCGCGCTCCTCGTAGACATGGACGCGGTTGCGGCCGGCATCCTTGGCCACGTAGCAGGCGGAGTCCGCTGCGCTCAGTGCCGCGGTTATGCTCAGGGTCTGGGCCGTGACCTGCACCACGCCGATACTCACGCTCAGGGTGAAGCCGCGGCCTTCCCAACAGAAGCGGTAGTCGCAGATCGCTCGGCGCAGGTCTTCGATCACCGGCGCCGCGTCGGTGAGCCGGCAGGACTGCAGCAGCACCCCGAATTCGTCGCCGCCCAGGCGCGCCAGTACATCGCCGCGCCGCACCTTGCTGCGCAGCTCGCGCCCGAGCTGGCGCAGCAGCTCGTCGCCGGCGATGTGGCCGCAGGTGTCGTTGACCAGTTTGAACTGATCCAGGTCCAGATAGCACAGGATGTGGCAATCGTCGTCGACGCGCGCGAGCTCCAGCGCCTGTTCGAGGTGGCGGTCGAAATAACGGCGGTTGTGCAGCCTGGTCAACTCGTCATGCGAGGCCAGGTAGTCGAGGTGCTCGGCCAGGGCGCGGGCCTCCGCCACGTTGCGAAACACCACCACCGCGCCGCCGAGCCGGCCCTGGTCGAGAATCGGGTTGACCGAGTAGTGCACCGGCAGCGCCGCGCCCGATTGCGTCCACAGCACCTCGTCCTGGACCTCGAAGCCGCGCCGTTCGCGCAACGCCCGGTGCAGCAGGGAGTCCTCGGCCGGGTAGGGGCTGCCGTCCTCGTGTCGGCCCTGCAGCAGCGGGTGCACAGCCTGCCCCAGCAGGGCGTCGGCCGGATAGCCGAGCAGGCGCACGGCGGCCGGATTGACAAAGGTGCAGCGGCCGTCCGGGTCGACGCCGAAGATGCCCTCCATCGCCGATTCCAGCAACAGGCGCACGTGCTCGTTGAGGCGCGCCACGTCCGCCTCGGCGGCCCGCCGATCGGTCACGTCCAGGCCGGTTACAACGACGTACAACAGCTCCCCCGCGTCATCCAGGATCGCCGTGTTGGCCCACTCGATGCGGCGTTGTCGGCCGTCCCGGGTGAGCCAGTCATCCTCGTAGCACAGGGGAAAGCTGCCGGCGTCGAGGGTGGCGAAGGCCGCCGCACGCGCCGCGGCCTCCGCCGGTGGCGCGACCAGCTGCCAGGGGCGTTGACCGAAGGCCTCGTCCTCGCTGTAGCCGCTCAACGCCTGGCAGGCGCGGTTGAACACCACGATCCGCCCGCTGCGGTCCAAGACCAGCAGCAGGTTGCGCACTGTGTCCTGCACGATCGCCATGAAGCTGCGCTCGGCTTCGAGCTGCTCATTGGTGGCGCGCAGGGCCTCGGTGGCGTGCTGCACCCGCTCTTCGAGCTGCCGCCGGTACTCCGCCAGGGCCAGGTTTGCCGCTTCGCCCTCGGCCAGTACCGCCCGCAGCAGCAGGGGGACGGCGGCCAGGAGCAGCAGGAAGCCCTGCAGCAGGAGTTGCGATTGCAGCGGTGCGGGCCGGACGAAGGGCCCGAAGCCGTGGGCAGTGCCCAGGATTCCGATCACCGTCGTCGCCAATAGCACCAGGATCAGCAGTCGCTGCGGCAAGCGTGCCGCGGCAAATAACAGTCCGGGCAGCAACAGCATCAAGGGGAAGTTCTCGGCCAAGGGCGGCAACCAGCCGCTGAATACCAGGCCGGCGATGGCGAGGTTGGCCGCAAACACCAACAGGAATTGCGTGCGTCCCCCGGCAGCGGGCTTGGGTTGGTCCAGCCAAGCGGTGACCAGGCTGCCGACCAGGACCACGCCCAGCGCATGGCTGAACCACCAACTTAGCCAGCCGAGTGGGAACAGCGGCGCCGTCGGCTGGCTGGCCATGCCCAGGGTCACGCCCAGGGTGGGGGCCCCCAGCGCCGCGATGCCGATAAACAGCGTCAGGTCGCGGCTGCGCTGCAGCCAGCCCGGCGGCACGAACAACCGTCCAAGCCAGGCGGCCGCCAGCGCCACGGCGACGAGATTGGCCGCCCCAGCGCCCAGGGCCGCCAGCGGCGCTGTCCCGCCGACCACGGCGGTCATGAGTTCGCCCAGCAGCATGCCGGGCAACAGGCGGCGACCGAAACGCAGCACCACGGCGATCGCCAGCCCCGCCGGCGCCCACAGGATGCCGGCACCCCCGGGCAGCAACGCGGTGCCGAGGCTGATCTGGGCGCACGCGAAATAAGCCAGGCCGAACCAAAACCAACCCCAGGCCAACCCGCTGCCGTCGAGGTCGATGGCCGGGGCGCGGACGTACCGGTCTGCCGTGTCGTCGAAGTCGGGTGTTTGCATAGTCCCTTGCCCGCGCCGTGCTCAGGCCTTCATGCCACGCGGTTGGCCGGCGTGCCGCGCGCGAAGGCCGCGATATTGGCGGCCACGGCGTTCAGCAGACGCTGTCGCGCCGCCTGGCTCGCCCAGGCGACGTGAGGGGTCACCAGCAGGTTGGGCAGCCCCGCCCTTAACAAGAGATGGTCGGCCGGCGGCGGCTCCACGGCCAGGACATCGAGCGCGGCGCCCCCGAGCCGGCCCTTGACCAGCGCCGCCAGCAGCGCGCTCTCGTCGACGATGCCGCCGCGGGCGGTGTTGATCAGCACCGCGTCAGGGCGCATCAGGCCCAGCTCGCGGGCACCGATCAGGTTGCGGGTGGCGTCGGTCAACGGCAGGTGCAGGCTGACCACGTCGGCCTGGCTCAGCAGTGCGTCCAACGGCACCCGCCCGGGACGGTCGTCGCCGCTGGCCCGGGCGGCGATCAAGACGCGCATGCCGAAGGCCGCGGCGACCCGTGCCACGCCCTGGCCCAGTTCGCCGTAACCGACGATGCCCAGGGTCAGTCCGGTCAGTTCCCGCAACGGGAAGTCCAGCACGCAGAAAAACGGGCTGCGCGACCAAGTGCCGTCGCGCGCTGCGGCGCAGTGTTCGCCAAGGCGCGTGGTCAGGGCCAGCAGGGAGGCGAACACGTGCTGCACCACCGCCGGGGTCGCGTAGCCGGCGACATTGCTTACCACGACACCGAGTTCGCGTGCCGCCGCCAGGTCGACGTTGTTGGTACCGGTGGCGGCGATACAGACCAGGCGCAGCCGGTCGGCGGCCGCCAGCGCCGCGCGGTCGAGCACCACCTTGTTGGAGACCGCCACCTCGACGCCGCGCAGCCGCTCGGCCACCGCGTCCGGGGCGGTACTTGGGTAAAGCCGCCAGTGGGCTAAAGTCGCGCGCAGGGGCCCGAGGTCCAGATCCGCCGGGTGCACCGAGTCGAAATCGAGGAAGGCACCGTGTTGCAGGGTCATGCACTTGCCATTGGGGGTTGCAGCAAGGGCCGCATTATGGGTTGAATTTCGCTCTCTAGCGACCCCGGGAACAGCATGTCGACCGATACCTCCGACCACCACCCGCTATGGGACCTGCCGACCCGGGCCTTCCACTGGGCATTGGCGGTGCTGGTGGCCGGCGCCTGGCTGAGCGCCGAACTCGGCTACCTGGAACTGCACCGCTGGAACGGGTACGCGGTGCTGGTACTGCTGGGGTTCCGCATCCTGTGGGGGTTTGCCGGCAGCCAGCATGCCCGTTTCGCCGATTTTCTGTACGGACCGGCCGCGGTGTGGCGTTACCTGCGGGGTGGACCGGTGGCCTACGGCGGCCATAATCCCGTCGGCGGTTGGGCCGTGCTGGCGATGCTGGTGGTGCTCCTGCTCCAGGGTGCGACCGGGCTGTTCGCGACCGACGAGGTGCTGTTCGAAGGGCCTTACTACCCGGCCGTCGACAGTGCCACCGCCGACTGGCTGACCCGCTGGCACAAGCTCAACTTCAACCTGATCCTGGGGCTCGCCGGCCTGCACCTGGCCGCGATCCTGTACCACCGGCTGGTCGGCGGCAGGGACCTGGTGACCGCGATGCTGGTCGGCCGTGACCCGCTGCGCCCCGGCCGGGCGGCACCGGCGCCGCTGTGGCGGGCGCTGTTGGCGTTGGCCGTGAGCGCCGCGCTGCTTGCCGTGGTGCTGGCGCTGGCACCGCCAGCCGCAACCGGTTATTTCTGAAGACCCGGTCGTCACCCTGCGCGGGACCGCTTACTCCTTGTAGTCGTCGTGGCAGCCCTTGCAGGTTTTGCCGGTAGCGCCGAACTGTTCCTTGATCGCCGCCGGGTCGCCGCCGGCCGCCACGGCGCCGAGTTTCGCCGCCTCCGCCTGGAATCCTTCCATCTGCTGCCTGAAGTCATCCCAATTCAGCCAGATATCCGCCTTGGCTTTGCTGTCCGCGCCTTCGCTGTCCGGTGGGAAGCCGCGCAGGATATCGATACCGGCAATGGCCGCCAGGTCCTTGCCGAAGCGCGCAAAGGCGGCCTGGTCCATCGGCAGTTCGCCCTTGAGCATCGCGCCCATGGGCTTGAAATTGGCGCCCACCAGTTTCATCGCGGACTGGCGGTACTTGATGGCCGCCTCCACCGGGCTGTCTTCGTCGGCCTGCAGCGGTGGGGTCGCCAGGCCGCAGCCGAGGGCGAAAATCAGCGCCAAACGTAGTTTGCTCATCTACCCATCCTCCAAGTGACATGCTGTCCGGGATT
>JBFZDU010000464.1:0-5486 GCA_041307205.1 Gammaproteobacteria bacterium
GGCAGCTGTCACAGCAGCTTGCCGGAACTCGTCTACCCTTTAACCGGTGCCCCAGCCAGCGAGGATTTTATGTCGGGTTCCCCCGTACTACGCATCAGCCACCTCAGCCGCAACGTCTCCACTCCCCGCTGGTCGGGCAGTGGCGCAATCGCCGGCGCGGAGGGCATAGCGGTGCGCACCGGCCGCCTGACCGCCCTGACCGGACCGCCCGGGGTCGGCAGCTCCGAAATCCTGCGCACCGTGTTCAACGCCCACATCGGCGGCACCGGTTGCCTGGTGTACCGCGCCCGCAACGGCGAGGCGGTGCAACTCTCGGACCTGGACGACGACTCCCGGCGCGCGCTGCGCGATCGGGAGTTTGCGTTCGCGGGCCGAATGTGCGCGGTACCGGCCAACCTCTCGCCGCTGGCCTACGTGGTGCGCGACAGCGTCGCCGGCGGCACGCGCCTGGACGACGCCCGCCCGCGGGCGGCGGCGCTGCTCGAGCGGTTCGGGATCGAGCCGCGCCGGCACACCCGTCCGGCCGGCGAACTTGCGCCCGCCGAGCAGCACCGGATCAACCTGGCGCGGGCCCTGGCGAAGCGCCCGCGCCTGTTGCTGCTGGACGAACCCTCGCGGGAATTGGCCGCGGACTTCCAACCAGTACTCGCCGAGGAACTGCAGCGGCTCAAGCACAGCGGGACCGCCATGCTGATCGCCACCCGCGACCAAGGGCTGCTGGATACCCAGGCCGACGAAGTCATCACGCTGCAACCGCGCGTCAAGGCGAGTGCCTGAAGCGGCGAGCCCACGGCCGCAAGCGCCTCGGCAGGTCTGACGGCAAAACCGCATTGTTACCATAAGTAACGAATGCTAGGCTGTCCGGATGCTGCGCCGCCCCGACAACGACCACCGCGACACCTCGGTCCTGATCGCCCTGCTGGGACTGCTGTTCTTCGCCTCACCCCTGGTCGACTGGTGGGCCAGCGACGACAGCCCCTGGTATGTCCCCTATCTGCTGTGGGGTCTGGTGACGGCGCTCGCAGGGCTGATTCATTGTATGCACGCGCGCCATGACCTTTGACCTGGCGAGTTTGTCGGCGGCCGGCGTCGGCTACCTGCTGGTGCTGTTTCTCATCGCCCACGCCGCCGACCGCCACCTGATCCCCGAGCGCTGGGTCAACAACCCCTGGACCTACAGCCTGTCGCTGGGCGTTTACGCCACGTCCTGGAGCTACTACGGATCACTCGGCTTCGCGGCGGAAAACGGCTACCTGTTCCTGACCATCTACCTCGGCGTGACCCTGGCCTTTGTACTCAGCCCGGTGCTGCTCGCGCCGCTGCTGCGCCTCACCCGCGAGTATCAACTCAGTTCACTCGCCGACCTGTTCGCCTTCCGCTACCGCAGCCAGTCGGCCGGCATGCTGGTGACCCTGTTCATGCTCCTGGGCACCCTGCCCTACATCGCACTGCAGATCCGCGCCCTGACCGAATCGCTGCAGGTTCTCACCGATGAGGCCCCCTCCAAGGTCATTGCGCTGGGCTTTTGCGCCGTGCTCATCCTGTTCGCCATCCTGTTCGGCGCGCGCCATATCTCCCCGCGCGACAAGCACCGCGGCCTGGTGGCCGCGATCGCCTTCGAGACCCTGATCAAACTGCTGGCGATGCTGGCCCTCGGCCTGGCGGCACTGTTCGGCGTGTTCGACGGCGGCAGCGGTCTCAACGACTGGCTGCGGGCGCACCCCGAGGCGATCCGGGCACTGTACGAGCCGGTGCGCGAAGGCCCCTGGAGCACCCTGCTGTTCCTGGCCTTCGCCGCGGCCTTCCTGTTGCCGCGGCAGTTTCACATGCTGTTCACGGAAAATTTCGATCCGCGCCACCTGCACGTCGCCACCTGGGCCTTTCCGCTGCTGTTGCTGCTGTTCAATCTGGTGATCCCGCCGGTGCTGTGGGCCGGTCAGGCATTGCAGTTGGAGATGCCGGCCGACTATTACGGACTGGGCGTGGCGCTCGCCACCGGGCCCGGCTGGCTGCCGCTGCTGGCCTTTCTCGGCGGGGTTTCGGCGGCCAGCGCCATGGTGATCATCACCACCCTGGCGCTGTCGTCGATGAGCCTCAACAACCTGGTGCTGCCGGCCAACTACCCGGAACCGGAGATGAACCTGTACCGCTGGCTGCTGCTCGGGCGGCGCATCCTGATCGCGGTCATCATCCTGGCCGGCTATGGCTTCTACACGCTGCTCGAAAGCAACCAGGGACTGGTGCAGCTGGGGTTGATCTCGTTCGTCGCCGTGGCGCAGTTCGTGCCGGGCATCGTCGGGCTGCTGTACTGGCGGCGCGCCACCCGGGCCGGTTTTATCTGGGGACTGGTCGGCGGCATCCTGGTGTGGTTCTTCACCCTGATCCTGCCGCTGCTGCAGAACGCCAACCTGATCCGCATGCCGTTCGACATCACCGCCCTGCAGGCGAGTTCGGGGCTGAGCCACTGGGAATTCGCCACCTTCGTCTCGCTGGCGGTCAACAGCCTGCTGTTCGTGCTCGTGACCCTGCTGACGCAACAGTCGAGCATCGAGCGCAGCGCGGCCTATGCCTGCTGTTCGGAGAGCTTTCTGCCGCTCGCCGGCGTGGTTGCCCTGCATTCGCCGCAACAGTTTCGCGACGGCCTCGCCATGACCCTGGGCCATGAGATCGCGGCCAAGGAGGTGGGGCAGGCCTTGGTCGATCTGCGCCTGGGCGAAACCGAGACCCGGCCCTCGGAACTGCGACGCCTGCGCGAGCGCATCGAGCGCAACCTCTCGGGCCTGATCGGCCCACAGATGGCGCACATGATCATCAATCACCGCTTGCGCCTGGACAGTCACGCCAAGACCGCGCTGGCCGATTCCATGCGTTATGTCGAGGAACAGCTGGAGGCCTCGCGCAACCAACTGCGCGGCATGAACGCCGAGCTGGACAACCTGCGGCGGCTGCATCGCCAGATCCTGCAGGACCTGCCGCTGGGCGTCTGCGTCATCGACGCCGGGGGCAACGTTGTGATGTGGAACGCCGCCATGGAGCTGCTGAGCGGCATTCCCAGCCGGGGCGCAGCGGGCAATACGCTGCAGCAACTGCCCGAGCCCTGGGGTGGGCTGATGGCGGGTTTCGCGCGCGCCGCGGACGCGCACCTGCACCGCATGGAACTGGCCATCGCGGGGCGGCCGCGCTGGCTCAACCTGCACAAAGCGGCCTTTTCCGATCCCGGTTTCGCCCCAGAGGGTGGCGGCAAATCGGGCCTGGTCATGCTGGTCGAGGATCTCACCGACCTGCAGACCCTGGAGGCGGAGCTGGCCCACAGCGATCGGCTCGCCTCGATCGGGCGGCTCGCCGCCGGGGTCGCGCACGAGATCGGCAACCCGGTCACCGGCATCGCCTCGCTGGCCCAGAACCTGCGACACGAGACCGACCCGCAGATCCTGCGCCAGAGCATCGAGGACATCATCGAGCAGACCCGGCGCATCAGCGGCATCCTGCAGACGCTGACGAGCTTCAGCCGCGGCAGCCGTCACCTGCGGCGCCGCGAGACCTTCGCCCTGGGCGATGCCATGCGGGAGTCGATCCGCCTGGTGGAACTGACCCAGAAGCACCGTCAGGTAAAATTCGGCGCCAGCTGCCCGGCGGACATCACCCTGACCGGCGACCGCCAACAACTCACCCAGGTGTTGGTCAACCTGCTGAGCAACGCCGGCGACGCCTCGCAGCCCGGCGACCGGGTCGAACTGCTGGCGCGCGTCGCCGACGGCGCCGCCGTCATCGAGGTCCTGGACCAGGGCGAGGGCATCCCCGAGGCGTTGTGCGAAACCATTTTCGAGCCCTTTTACACCACCAAGCCGACCGGCCAGGGCACCGGGCTGGGCCTGTCCCTGGTCTATAAGATCATCGAGGAACACGCCGGCAGCATCCAGGTCGACTCCCAGCCGGGCGTCGGCACCCGCGTGGTGGTGACCCTGCCCCTACCCGACGCCGCGTGACCCCATGAGCCGCATCCTGATCATCGAAGACGAAGAAATCATCCGCACCGCGCTGCGCCGGTTGCTGGAACGCCAGGGCCACGGCGTGAGCGAGGCGGACTCGGTCGAGGCGGCGCAGGCCGCCGGGCTGCAGGGCTTTCACCTGATCCTGAGCGACCTGCGCCTGCCCGGCGCGCCGGGCACGGCCATCATCGAGGCGGCCGCCGGCACGCCGGTCATCATCATGACCAGCTACGCCAGCGTGGCCTCGGCGGTGGAGGCCATGAAACTGGGCGCGATCGACTACATCGCCAAGCCCTTCGACCACGACGAACTGCTGCTGCTGGTCGAACGGGTGTTGCGCCAGGGCCAGAATGAACGGCAGCGGGCCGCCCTGAAATCCGACCTGGAGCAGACCTACCCGGTCGCCGGCATGGTGGGCAAATGTGCCGCCATGCGCGAGGTCTGCGGGCGCATCGAGAAGGTCGCCCCCACCGACGCCACGGTGCTGATCCTCGGCGAGTCCGGCACCGGCAAGGAACTGGTGGCGCGCGCCCTGCACGAGAAGAGCGGCCGGCGCGACGCCCCCTTCGTCGTGTTCAACTGCGCGGCGGTGCCCGAACACCTGATCGAGGTGGAGCTGTTCGGCTACGACCAGGGCGGCGAACGCGCCCGCGCCGGCCCGATGGAAAAGGCCGATGGCGGCACCCTGTTCCTGGACGAGGTCGGCGAACTGCCGCTGCCCGCCCAGGCCCGGCTGTTGCGCATCCTGCAGGGCAACGAACATCGCCAAGGCGAGGCCAATACCGCCCGGCCGCTGGACCTGCGCATCGTCGCCGCCACCCACTGCGACCTGCGCCAACTGGTCCAGCAGAACGGCTTCCGCAGCGACCTGTATTTCCGGCTGCGGGTGGTCGAAATGAACCTCCCGCCGCTGCGCGAGCGCGGCGACGACGTGATCGAACTGGCAGTGTTTCTGCTGGAGAAGGCCCGCCGGCAGCTCAACCGCCACCCCATGCGCCTGGCCCGCGAGACCCTGGAGGCGATCCGCCGCTATCACTGGCCGGGCAATGTCCGCGAGCTGCAGAACACCATGGAACGGGCGGTAATCCTGTGCGAAAACGAGGTCATCACCCCGCAACTGCTCGCCATCGACCACCAGATGGCCAGCGCTGCCGGCGTTCGCGCCGAACCCGGCGGCGACCCGCTGTCCCTGGAGGAATACTTCCGCCGCTTCGTGCTCGACCACCAGGAACACATGACCGAGACCGAGCTGGCGCAGCGCCTGGGGATCAGCCGCAAGGCCCTGTGGGAACGCCGGCAACGACTCGCCATCCCGCGCTCGAAGAAGGGCCGAGGGCCTTAAACACAGGGCCGAGGGCCGAGGAACAAGGAACAAGGAACAAGGAACAAGGAACAAGGAACAAGGGTAAGCGCCCTCAAACCGGCACCTGTTTTCGCGCGCACGCATGACCAAGACTGTCTCCGGGCAACCAACCGAGGAGACCTGTCATGCCAAAC
>JBFZDU010000465.1:0-13409 GCA_041307205.1 Gammaproteobacteria bacterium
ACCGCATCGGCCTGCGCGAGTGGCTGACCGCCAAGGATGACAGCGCCAATCCCAGCCAACACCTGCTGCTGCGTCAGGTCGAGGGTGGCTCGGTCCATACCTTCCTGGTGCAACGCCGCCGCCTGCCGCCACCGGACCGGCGCCAGCTGCTGGCACTGACCGACATCACGGCGCTGGAAGCGCAGCGGCGCGAGATCGAGCACCTGGCAGCCACCGACGTGCTTACGGGGCTGCTCAACCGCAGCCGCTTCAACGTGGCGCTGGAACAGCAACTGCAGATCGTGCGCCGTTACGACGCGCACTTCAGCATCGCCATGTTCGATGTCGACCGCTTCAAGGCCATCAACGACAACCTGGGGCACCTGACCGGCGACCGCGTGCTGCGCCAGATCGGCGAGGTGCTCAAAACCCGCCTGCGCGCCGCCGACACCGCGGCGCGCTGGGGTGGAGACGAATTCATGATCCTGATGCCTGAAACCAGCGTGCAGGGCGCCCGCGCCGTGGTGAACGGCATCCGCACCGCGCTGGAAGCGACGGATTTCGGCCTCGGCGAGGCCCTGCACTGCAGCTTCGGCATCACCCAGGCAGCCGGGCTGGACACGCCCGAATCCCTGGTGGGGCGAGTCGACGAGGCCATGTACCGCGCCAAACGCGGCGACGACCCGCAGCGGGTGCGGGTCGCCTTCCCGGTGATCTCGGACTGACCCGGCGCCGCGGGCTCAGACCCGCGGACGCACCAGCACCAGGGTGATGTTGTCTGTGCCCCCGGCATCCAGGCCGGCCTGCTGCAGTCGCTCGGCCAGCTGCTCCAGGTCGCCGGGCTGGCGCAGCAGCTCGCCGAGCACCTTGTCGGGCACCTTCCCGCACAAGCCATCGGTACACAGCAGGAACAGGTCACCGGGGTGCAGCGGGGCGTCGCCGACATCGACCTCGACCTGGCCGTCCACACCGATGCTGCGGATCAGCACATTGTCACCCACGCCCGCCATGCGCGCCTCGGCGCGGTTGCGGAACAGGCCCTGATCCAGCAACTGCTGCACCAGGGAGTGATCGCGGGTCAAGCGCCGCAGCCGCCCGCCACGCAACCGGTACAGCCGCGAATCCCCAACGTGCGCGAAGAAAATCCGCTCGTTGCGGAACAGCGCCGCCACCACGGTGGTACCCATGCCGGCCAGCCGGGGATCGCTGTGGGCGCTTTCCACGACCGCCCGGTTGGCCTGTTCGAGGGCCTGCCCGACCTGCATCAGGCTGTCTATTTCGTCAGCAAAATCTCGTTCCTGCAGGTCGGCGAGCGCTGCGGCGATACGGTCGACGGCCAGCCGGCTGGCCACCTCCCCGGCGCTGTGCCCCCCCATGCCATCGGCCACGACCACCACGCCCTGGCGCGCCAGCGCTACCCATGCGTCTTCGTTGTGCGTGCGCACGCGCCCGACATGGCTGCGCGCGGCGAGATCCAAGGCGTGAACGGTCAACGGCGGATTCCTTGCCAGGCGCGCGGCGGGCGGACCTATGCCGCGAGCCAGCGCGCCGTCCAGACTTAACGCGCCGCGGTGGTGCGCTGATCCAGCATCTGGCGCAGCTTGTCCGCCGGCACATAGCCAGGCACCACTTCGCCGTCGTCCAGCACCAGGGCCGGGGTGCCCTGCAGGCCAATCAACCGCCCCAATGCCATGTGCTCCAGCACCGGGTTGGCGCAGGTGCGCGGCGGCACTTCCTGACCCTGCTTGGCGGCGGTGAGGGCGCTCCGCCGATCGTCCGCACACCACACCGATACCGCCTTCTGGTAAGACTCGCTGTTCTCGCCCGCCCTTGGGTAGAGCAAGTAACGGATCTCTATGCCCTGGGCCAGGTATTGGTCGAGCTCGGCGTGCAGCTTGCGACAAAAGCCGCAATCGATGTCCGTGAACACCGTGATCACGTGCTTCGGTTTCTCTGGCGCATACACCAGCATGTTTGCCTCCCCGACCGCCTCGATGGCCTTGAGCTTGGCCGCCGCCAGCCGCGGTTCGGTGAGATCTTGGCGCGTTTCCAGGTCGATCAGCGACCCCTGCAGCAGGTAGCGGCCGTCCTCCGATATGTAAACCAGGCGGGGTCCGAACATCACCTCGTACAGGCCCGGCACGGGCGTCGCGGCGATGCTGTCCGGCGCCGTGTTGGGGAGCACCTGGGCGAGCGCGGAACGAATCCGCATCTCCGTCTCATGGCCAGGCGCGCCGTCCGCGGCCAGGACCATCCCCGACATGGTGGCGGCCGCAACCGCGGTGAGCAACTGGCGGACCAGCCCTTTGAATCTGTTCATGGTTGGATTAATCCCTGAAGTTGACATATTGCAGCGGCAGGCCGAAATCACCCCGGCGCAGCAGTGCCATGACCTGTTGCAGGTCGTCGCGCTGCTTACCGGTGACCCGCACCTGCTCGCCCTGAATCTGTGCCTGTACCTTGAGCTTGGCCGCCTTGATGTCCTTGACGATGCGCCTGGCCAGATCGGTCTCTATCCCCTGGCGGACGATCACGGTCTGGCGCGCGGCGTTGAGGCTGAGTTCCGGCTTGTCCCGTTCCAGGCAGCCGATGTCGACGTTGCGCTTGACCAGCTTCTTCTCGAAGATGTCCATCATCTGCTGCAGCTGGAACTCATTCTCGCCATGCAGCACGACCTGGCCGTCACCCAACTCGAAGCGGGCTGTACTGCCCTTGAAGTCGAAGCGTTGGCCGACCTCGCGGTTGGCCTGGTCCACCGCGTTGCGTACTTCCTGAAAGTCGACCTCGGAAACCACGTCGAATGACGGCATACCCGTCCCCCGTCAGCGTGAAACATCGCACCACCATAGCGCCGTGCGCTCGCCACCCGGGCGACGGCAGGGGCCAGGCGTACCGGCACGCCGTCCCGGTTCGCCGGGAATGGCGCCGCAAGGCTAACACAGGGACGACGATCGGGCCTCAGGATCCGCCCGCCTCCAGGTGAAAACTGAGGTCCATTTCGTCGGCCACGCTGATCGCGCCGCCCAGCGCGCTGAACGGCGTCAATCCCAGATCGGCATGGCGCAGCCGGGCCTGGCCCGTGGCAATCAGTCGGCCGCCCTCGCGCCGCAGCGTCACCGCCATCGGCAACTGGTAGATCGCCCCGCGCAACCGGATCGCGACCTCGGCGCGGGCGGCACCGGCCGGCAGGGCGGCGCGCACCCGGATCTGGGGATGGGTGGCGGCGTCGAGCACCGCCGGCCCGAGCAGGTTGCGCCGGGTGCCGGCGATGGCCGCGGGGTCGGGCTGCTTGGCGAATTCCGCCCCAGCGGCGGCGCGCAGTTCGGGATCGTCGACCAGCAGGGTCGCGGCGGGCAACTCCAGTTCGAGCACCAGCGCACCCGGCGCGTCCGCCACCCGACCACGCAGGTCGCGGCTGGCAATCAGATGGTTGTGACCGAGCGCGGCGAGCCGGCCGGCGCTGTACAGGCGCAGCTGCAGCCAGCTGGCGGCGGGGTCGAGCACAAACAACGCGGCGCCGGACGGCAGCGGCGGCAGCTCTCCCAGCCCGGCGGCGGTTGGTGCCGGCGGCGGCAACGCCAGTCGCGGTGCACAGGCCGCCAGCAGCCAAGCGGCGCCGAGCAGCCAGAGCAGGCGCCGGCTCATGGGTCAGGCACCGGCCGCAGGACCAGGCGGAACTCCACCTGTACGGCAAAGCCGATGCTCGGATCCTCGGCCCACTCGCCGGCGCCGACGCCGAACTCGCGCCGGTCCAGGCGGCCCGCACCGGTCAGGATCGCCCCGTCCACGGTCGGCTCCCAGTCGAATTGCAGCGTCACCGGCCGGCGCACGCCCTTGAGGGTCAGCTCGCCCGTCAGGACATAGCCAGCCGCCGCGGGGCGCACCTGCCAGCTGCGGAAGCGGGCAACGGGAAAGCTTGCGGCATCGAACCAGACCGGCGTGACCAGGGCGTCCGCCACGTCGACGCTGTCGGCCGTCGCGCTAGTCATGTCGACCCGGACCTCGAAGCGGGCCTGGTCCGGGCGTTTGGGGTCGAAAGCTATGGCCGCATCGAACTGCCGGAACGACCCGGGCACCGGCTGGCCCTCGCCGTCCGCCACGAACGCCAGCCGGCTGCCGGCGGGTTCGAGCTGCCACTGCATTGCGCCGGCCGGCCCGGCGACCCACAGCCAGGCCACGGCCAGCAAGGCCGCCCGCCATCCCGCTGAGGACCAGGCCGGGTGAGCCGCGGCGGCATGGGCGGCCCCGGCGTGTTCCGGGTGGGTCACATTGGCAATCGGCATGCTCGATCCCAGATTGGTTCTGCGATCCCGAGGTCGGCGGCCATCAGCCACGTGGGTGGTGGTTGGCATGCAACGACTTCAGGCGCTCGCGGGCCACATGGGTATAGATCTGCGTCGTTGACAGGTCGCTATGCCCGAGCAGCAGTTGTACGACCCGCAAATCGGCGCCGTGGTTCAACAGGTGCGTGGCGAAGGCGTGGCGCAGGGTGTGGGGCGAGAGGTGCTTTTGGATATCGGCGGCAAGCGCGTGCTTGCGTACCCGGTACCAGAATGCCTGGCGGGTCATGCCGCTTCCCCGGCGGGTCGGAAACAGGTGGTCAGCCGGGCGCGCGCCCAACAGCTCGCCCCGCGGGCCGCGCAGAAACCGCGCCAGCCAGTCGTGTGCCTCGTCGCCCATGGGCACCAGGCGCTCCTTGCCGCCCTTGCCGGTGACCCGTACCAGCCCCTGGACCAGACTGAGCTGCTCCGGACGCAAGCCGACCAGCTCCGATACCCGCAGCCCGGTGGCGTACAAAAGTTCCAGCATGGCGCGATCGCGGAAACCTTCCGGGCTGCCGGTGTCCGGTGCGGCCAGCAGCCGCTCGACCTCGCTCTCGGTCAGGGAGTGTGGCAGCGGTCGGCCGAGCCTGGGCGCGGCAATGCGCAACGTCGGGTCGTTCTGGCACAGGCCCTCGCGCACGGCGTGGCGGAAGAACTGGCGCAGCGCCGACAGGCGCCGGGCGCTGGTCCGCGGCCGGACCCCGGCCGCAGTGACTTGGGCGAGGTAGCCGAGCAGATCCTCGCGCCGGGCCGCGAGCAGGCCGCGTCCGCGCTCCGCAGCCAACCACTGCGCCGTGGCCCGCAGGTCGCTGGCATAGGAATCGAGGGTATTGGCCGCTAGGCCACGCTCCATCCACAGCGCATCGGTGAAACGGGCAATGACGCCCGCATCGGGCATTTCGGTCACGACAGGCGCACGCCCTCGGCGGCCAGCCAGCGGCGCTTGACCTGCGGCCAGAAGCCCTCGGTGTGCCCGGCGAACCCACCCGCGCCACCACTCGCCACCACCCGGTGACAGGGCACCAGGATCAAGGCCGGATTGGCGCGGCAGGCCCCACCCACAGCACGGGCGCTGGTACCGAGTTCACGCGCGATCTCCCCATAGGTGCGGGTTTGCCCGCGCGGTATCGCCCGTAAGCTGGCCCAGACGCGCTGCTGGAAGCTGGTGCCCCGCAGCGCCAGCGGCGGCAGCTGCTCCGCCACGCCGAACGCCAGATAGTCCTGCACCGCGGCCAGCACCTGCAGCGCGGCCGTCGCGGGATCGGGACGGACCGCCGGTCGATCCTGGCACAGGGCCAGCTCGGAGACCGCAACACCCTGCAGGCGAACCGCCAGAAAGCCGTCCTCGGTGGGACAGGCGGCGTCGTAAGGCAGCGCGCGGGACTGTGGCGTATGCATAGCGTGGAAGCTTGGCAACTTCCGCGGCAGCGTGCAAGGATGGAACCCCGATGCAAAATTTCCGCGATCAGCTGTGCGGCCTGTTGAATCAGGTGGAAAACGAGTTGCGGCGGCTCGACCTGTGGACCGCGGGGCGCCCGCCGGCGCAGGCCCTGCACAGCACCCTGCCGTTCAGCGTCGATACGCTAAGCTTTTCGCAATGGTTGCAGTGGATCTGCCTGCCGCAGCTGCGCCAGTTGCTGGCCTTGGGCGCTCCCCTGCCGGAGGCCTGCGCCATCGCCCCCATGGCGGAGCTCACGTATCGGGACTCGTCCCTGGATACCGAGCGCTTGCTGCGCCTGCTGACCGCGCTCGACCGGGTCGTTACGTCGCACCCCGGTCGGCATCATTGAGTGCTGCGCGGGTCTTAATCCGGCAATGCGTGTGACGCTTAAGGTTTTCCACACGGTCTGTGGATAACTATGTGCAAAACCCATTCATAGCTGCCCTACGCTACGGCCAGCGCAACAAATCCGTCAAATTGACCAAAAATTAGACAAACAGGATATTAATAATACATTTCAAAATCTTACGAGACGTTATTAAAGCGTCAAGTGCAACACTTTCGCCAAGTCGCAGTCCGAATTGTCACCTGGCCCGGCTTGTGCAAAACCCTCTTGACAGAACCCCTTCAACGCCTGCTGCGAGGCTCGTACAAGGTGTAGAATCCCGCCATGTCGCAATCCCCCGATACCTTTTGGCGCCGCAAGCCTCCCGCCCAAATGACCACCCAGGAATGGGAGTCATTGTGCGACGGCTGTGCGAAGTGCTGCCTGTACAAACTCGAAGACCCGGACACGCGCGAGCTGTTCTACACCAACGTCCACTGCCGGTTGCTCGATACCAGGACCGGTCGCTGCACCGACTATGCAAATCGCTCGACCCGGGTACCCGACTGCGTGGCCATCACCCCGGCGGTACTGCAAGACCCGTACTGGCTGCCCCTCACCTGCGCCTACCGCCTGGTGGCCGAGGGGCGCGACCTGCCGCCCTGGCACCCGCTATGCAGTGGCGATCCGGACAGCGTCGTTCACGCCGGGCATTGCATCTGCGGGCGCACGGTCTGCGAGGACCAGGCGGACGACCTGGAACAGCACTTGATCACCTGGGTGAGCTGACCCGTGGCCGGCACAGCCGCCTTGTACCGCGGCCAGATCGTCGTCGCCGACACCGACCGCGACCGCTACCTGACCCTCGATCCCGCCACCGCCCGCCACCCGTCGGAGACGCTGGACCGGCTGGTGCTGCGCCTGCTGGCGCTGGGGCTGTTTCCCTGGCCGGATCTCGCGTTCCGCCCCGGGGTATCAGCGGGCGACGACCCAGACCTGGCCACACGCGACCCGGACGGGCGGATCACGCACTGGATCGATGTCGGTACGCCGGCCCTGGAGCGGCTGCGGGCAGCAACCCGCCGCGACCGTCTGATCGGCGCGCTGACCCATTCGGGGCTGCTCGACCGCTGGCGCCGACAACACGGCGGGGCGCTGGACCTGGCGCCGCAGTGGCAGGTGTGGTGCATCGAGGCCGAGCTGGTCGCCACACTCGGGCAGGGGCTGAAGGCCCGGTTCCGATGGGAATTGACCCTCAGCGGCGGCATGCTCTACCTGGCCGTGGATGGCCGAACCCTGCTCAGCGAGGTCACTGCCATCTCCGCCTGAGGCTGGGGGCAGCGCCCCATGGCTGGACCGATCAAGGCCCTGACACGAAACGCTGCGGCATGACGGCACCGCGTCCCCTATAGTCCTGAGCCCCGGCGGTGGACCCGGCCACAGTTCGCAGTCGTTCCCGCCAGGTCCCGCTTGGGGCCGGTCCGGGCGCCCGAATAAGCCTGCCAACTCAGTGCACCCGCGCCGCCCGCCACCGCGGCGCAGATCCGTAGACATCAAGTTTCGGCAGCCAAGGCCGATTATTTGCGCGGCAGGCGACCACGCCGCGCGCGGCCGGTGGCGCGACCGCGCGGCGCAGTACCGACAAATCACCCGTACGGCAGGCAACACCGATGAAGCTCAACATGCCAGTCACCCAGCGCGAACGCAGCTACGGCGACGACGTCATTATCACCTCGGTCACCGACCTCAAGGGCAGCATCACTTACGCCAACCGCGACTTCATCGACATCAGCGGCTTCAGCGAAGACGAGCTGATCGGCAAAAACCACAACATCGTGCGGCATCCCGACATGCCGTCGCAGGCGTTCCAGGACCTTTGGGACACGGTCAAGCAAGGTCGCAGCTGGCGCGGCATGGTGAAAAACCGCTGCAAGAACGGCGATCACTACTGGGTGGATGCCTATGTCACCCCGGTCTACGAGGGGGATCGGCCGGTTGGCTATCAATCGGTGCGAACCAACCCTTCGCGCAAGCAGGTCGAAGCGGCCGAACAGCTCTATGCACGGTTGCGCCGGAACGAAATCACCCGGCTGCCGAAGCGCCGAAACCCCTTCGACATCAGTCTGAAATGGCGTATTGGCGCCGGCCTGTTGCTACTTGCCGGCGTGGCCATGACCACAACCCTGGTCAGCGTTTACGCCGCCGGCGAGCAGCACCGTCTGCTCGAACAGCACATGGCGCAGGTCAACACCGTTCAGCAGCTTTGGCAGCAACAAGCGGCGCCCGGCAACAGTGCACTGGCGCCGGCGATCCAGGCCCTGGACCAGACTGCCCAGGGCACACCCTTGGCCACGGCCCTCGCGCAGATCAGTCACACCAGCACCCGCAGCATCGCCACCCTCTGCGGCGTCGGTCTGCTGTTCATGATCGTCTTCGGCCTGTTGCTGAATCGCAGCCTGCTCCATCCGATGCAGCGTATCGTCACGCTGTCCAAGGAGATGGCCGGGGGCAATCTGGCGCGCCGGATCGAGGTCGAATCCAACGACGAGGTCGGGGCCATGTTGCAGGCAATCAAGCTGCTGCAGGCACGGTTGCGCACCCTGTTCGGTCGTTTCCTGGAATCCGCCGCCGAACTGACCGTGGCCGCGGCACAGTTCTCCGCCACCGGCCGCCAGACAGTCCAGCACATGCAGCAACAGCAGTCGGAGACCGAGCAGGTGGCCACCGCCATGAACGAGATGGTGGCCACAGTGCAGGAGGTCGCGCGCAACACGGCACACGCGGCGCAGTCGGCACGCGAGGCGGAACACGAGGGCACCGCCGGCCAAGGCGTCGTCAGCAATGCCCGCGCGGCCATCCTGCGTTTGGCGGAGGAGGTGCAACAAACCGCCCAGGTCATCGACCGGCTGCAACAGGACAGCGACAGCATCAGCAACATAACTGAGGTCATCAGCGGTATCGCCGGCCAAACCAACCTGCTCGCACTGAACGCGGCGATCGAGGCGGCCCGCGCCGGCGAAAGCGGCCGTGGTTTCGCCGTGGTGGCCAGTGAAGTGCGCACCCTGGCCGGACGCACCCAGGAAGCGACCAGCGAAATTCGCGCCATGATCGAAAACCTGCGCCAGGGTATCGGCGAAGCAGTAGCGGTCATGCAGCAAGGCCAGACGCAGGCCGCTGCCGCGGTGGAACAATCCCGTCAAGCGGAAAGTTCGCTGGAAACCATTGGCAACGCGATCTCGGCCATCAGCGACATGAATACCCAGATTGCAACTGCCACGGAGCAGCAAAGCGTCGTCGCCGAGGAGATGAACCGCAACCTGGTGGCGATCCGCGACCTCTCCGATAACACCACCGGCAGCGCGCAACAGATCACTGATGCTGGCAACCGCCTCGCGCAGTTGTCATCGCAACTGCAGCGGATGGTCAGCCAGTTCAAATTGACCTAGCAGCCTGTCGGACTTGAGTCTGTCCTGCGGCATTTTCGCGACGAACGGTCAAGTCCGACAGGCTGCCAGACATGATGTCTGGAAGGACCCGCTCAGCGCCGACGCCTTGCGCGAGGCAAGCGGCGAGATGCAACTTCAGGCCGAACAGCTCGATCGGCTGGTCGCCAAGTTTCGGCTGAAGCACCCGCCACCCTAGCGCCGGCCATCCTCACAGATAGCGGGTCAGCAGCCCGAGCGGCGTGGCCGGCACAGGCACGGGGACCCGCACCCGCCAGCCACCGCCCGGGGCCTCGCGCAACGGGCTGCCGGCGAGGTCCTGCATCGCCGCCAGGCGGAAACGGTGATTGCCGGCGGGCGTCAACAACTCCAACTCGTCGCCGACGCCGAACTTGTTCTTGACGTCCAGTTCGGCCAGCCCGGTCGCCTGATCGAAGGCGGCGACCTCAGCGACGAACTGCGCCCGCTGGTCGCGCGAGGCGCCGTCGCGCAGATTCTGCAAGGCCTCGGGCGCATGGCGCTGAAAAAAGCCGTCGGTGTAGCCGCGGTTCGCCAGGTGCTCGAGCTCGCCGAGCAGGGTCGCGTCGAACGGCCGACCGGCCACGGCATCGTCGATCGCCCGGCGGTACACTTGGGTGGTGCGCGCGGTGTAGTAGTGCGACTTGGTGCGGCCCTCGATCTTCAGGCAGTCGACGCCGATCTGCACCAGCCGGTGGACGTGCTCGACGGCGCGCAGGTCCTTGGAGTTCATGATGTAGGTTCCGTGCTCGTCCTCGAACACCGGCATGAACTCGCCCGGGCGCTCCCGCTCCTCCAGGTAATAGGCACCACCGGCCTCGGGATGGCGCGGTGACGCGCTGACCGCCTCACCGGGCGCCTCCCCCAACTTGTAATCCCAGCGGCAGGCGTTGGTGCAGCTGCCCTGGTTGGCGTCGCGGTGATTGAAATACCCCGACAACAGGCAGCGCCCCGAGTAGGCAATGCACAGGGCGCCGTGCACGAACACCTCGATCTGCATGTCCGGACAGGCGGTGCGGATCTCCGCCACCTCGTCCAGCGACAGCTCGCGCGACAGGATCACCCGGGTCAGTCCGACGGACTGCCAGAAGCGCACGGCGGCGGCATTCAGGGTATTGGCCTGCACCGACAGGTGGACGGGCAGATCCGGCCAGCGCTCGCGCACCAGCATGATCAACCCCGGGTCGGCCATGATCAGGGCGTCCGGGCCCATCTCCACCACCGGCGCCATGTCGGCAATGAAGGTCCGCAGCTTGGCGCCATGCGGCATGACATTGGCGGCGACGAAGAACTGCCGGTCCTGCGCATGCGCCTCGGCGATGCCAGTCCGCAGTTTGTCGGCCAGGAAGTCATTGTTGCGCACGCGCAGGCTGTAACGCGGCATGCCGGCATATACGGCATCCGCGCCGTACGCCAGCGCGTAGTGCAGGTTTTTCAGTGTGCCGGCCGGGGAGAGGAGTTCAGGGGCTTGCATTGGAGTCACTACGCTCGGTTGCGTGCCCGACTATTCTACTTGGACTAATCGGAGATATGCGCCTTGCCCTGGTCCCGACTGCCCGGCCGAGTGCTCGGCCTGCAATCGCACGAAACCGGCCCGGTGGCCATGGCCTTCGGTTATTTCTTCTGCCTGCTCGCCAGCTACTACCTGCTGCGGCCGGTGCGCGACGAGATGGGCATCCGGGCCGGGGTGGAGGACCTGCAGTGGCTGTTCACCGCCACCTTCCTGGTAATGCTGGCGCTGACCCCCGCTTTCGGCCGCGCCAGCGCCGCCTTGCCCCGCAAGCGGCTAATCCCCGGGGTTTATGTGTTCTTCGGGGCCAGCCTGTTGCTGTTTTACCTGCTGTTCGTGGTCCTGCCCGGCAATCCCTGGCCGGCCCGGGGCTTTTACGTCTGGATCAGCGTCTACAACCTGTTCGTGGTGTCGGTGTTCTGGAGCTTCATGACCGACGTGTTCGACCGCGCGCAGGGCAAGCGGCTGTTCGGCCTGATCTCGGCCGGCGGCAGCCTCGGCGCCATCGCCGGCCCGGCCGCGGCTGCGGTATTGGCGCAACAGCTCGCGACCGAGGCCCTGCTGCCGGCCGCCGCGCTGGTGTTGGGCGGGGCCCTGTGGGCGGTACTGCGGCTCGGGCGCAGCGTCGATCCCGCGCAACACCCGGGCGAGCGGCTGGCCGGCAGCGCCTGGGAAGGCGTGCGCCTGTTGGCCGGCTCGCGCCGGTTGCAGGGCATAGCGGTCTTCATCTGGCTGTACACCACGCTGTCGACCTTCCTGTATTTTCAGCAGGCGCACATCGTGGCTGCCGCCTTCCCCGACTCGGCCGACCGCACGGCCGTGTTCGCTCTGATCGACCTGGCGGTCAACAGTCTGACCATCGGCCTGCAGCTGTTCGTCAGTGCGCGTCTGATGCAGTGGCTGGGGGTCGGCCCCACCCTGGCGGCCCTGCCCCTGCTGCTGGCCGGCGGTTTCATGCTGCTGGCCCTGAGCCCGGTGATCGGCATCCTGATCGCGGTACAGGTGATCCGTCGCGCCGGCAACTACGGCATCACCCGCCCCGCGCGCGAGGTGCTGTTCACCGGGGTAGATCGCGCGTCGCGCTACAAGGCCAAGAACGTCATAGACACCCTGATCTACCGCGGCGGCGATGCCCTGGCCGGCTGGCTGTTCACCGGACTCAAGGGTCTGGGCCTGGGCCTGGGTGGCATCGCCGCCCTGGCCGTGCCCCTGGCCCTGGGTTGGGCCTGGCTGGGCTGGCGGCTCGGCCGCGGCACCCCTGACCATCTTTCCGGAGGAACTGGCAATGACCCGCAACCCCCCTGATCCCCAATCCGCCACCCGCCGCCGCCTCCTGCAGGCCCTGGCGGCAAGCCTGTTGCTGCCACTCGCCCCGACCCTGGCAGCACCCGCCCCCGGGGAACTGCGGCGACGCGCCATCCCGGCCTCGGGCGAACAGCTGCCCCTGGTCGGGCTCGGCACCTCGCGGGTGTTCGATGTCGGTCCCGACCCCGCGGCACGCAGCGGGCCGCGCGCGGTGCTGGAAGTGCTGGCGCCGGTCGGCGAGGTCATGGTCGACACCTCGCCGATGTACGGTGAGGCCGAGCGCGTCGTCGGTGATCTCGTCACCGACCTCGGCGTGCGCGACCGGTTGTTCCTGGCCACCAAGGTCTGGACCTCGGGCCGCGCGGCCGGCATCGCCCAGATGGAAAATTCCATGGCGCTGCTGCGGACCGACCGCATCGACCTGATGCAGATCCACAACCTGCTCGACTGGCCGGTCCACATCCAGACCCTGCGCGACTGGAAGTCAGCCGGCCGCATCCGCTACCTCGGGGTGACCCATTACCACGCCGGGGCGCATGCCGAGTTGGAGGCCGTGATGCGCGCTGAACCGCTCGACTTCGTGCAGTTGAACTATTCCCTGGCCGAGCCCGAAGCGGCAACCCGCTTGTTGCCGCTGGCACAAGAACGGGGCATCGCAGTCATCGTCAACCGGCCGTTCGCACGCGGCAATCTGTTCCGCGCCGCGCGCAACCAGCCGCTGCCGGCGTGGGCGGCCGAGTTCGACTGCGCCAGCTGGGCGCAGTTCTTCCTCAAATGGGTGCTGGCCCACCCGGCGGTAACGGTCGCAATTCCGGGAACCGGCAAGGCCGAACACGCCCTGGACAACCTCGGTGCCGCCACCGGGCGCCTACCCGACCCGGCCCAGCGGGCGCGCATGCAGGAGCTGATCGCGGCCCTGTGAGAGGCGGCGCCGCGGCCCGTATCAGGCAGGACGGCCCGCGGCGCTAGCCCAACTTAGCGGATTCGGCCGTTTGAAATCGCTAACCCATTGATTGCTATGAACACGACCCCCGAAGGTCTGCACTACACGGGGGTCGCGTCTTCG
>JBFZDU010000466.1:0-9219 GCA_041307205.1 Gammaproteobacteria bacterium
CTGGACCTCGATTACGGGGAAAGCTTCATCCGTTACCGGGGCGAGCGGTTCCGCCTCACCGCCGGTGCGCAAACCATCATCTGGGGCCGCATCGACGAGCTCCCGCCCACCGATCGCCTGAGCGTCGTGGACCTCAGTCGTTTCATCCTCGACGACCTGCAGGACCGGCGCCGGCCCACGCTGGCGCTGCGGGCCGAGGCGTTCCTGGGGGCCGACAGCAAACTCGACCTGGTGTGGGTGCCGGTGTTTCGCGCAGCGGTCTTGCCCGAGCGCGACAGCGTCTGGTTCCCGGTCGACCGCGAGCGCGGGCGCATCCTCGGCATCGCGCCCGATCCGCTGCTCGCCGCCATCGTCCAGGGGGCGAGCTTCGACGAAGACGCCCCGGACGGCGACGGCGGCTGGGGCGCTCGCTACAGCCGCTCGGCCTCGGCCTATGACCTCGGGCTGACCCTGCAGCGCAACCGCCAGACCACCCCCTATTACGCCTTCCTGCCCGCCACCAACACCTTCCAGGCCCAGTACCCCCGGGCCTGGTCGTCCGGCGCCGATATCGCGTTCGAACTGGGCGGCCTCACCTGGCGCGGCGAACTGGCCTGGATCAGCGACTTCCCGGTAACCCGCAGCGATTTCAGTTACACCACGGTCGAGGCAGTCAACTGGGCGGGCGGGGTCGAGTTCCACCCCGGCGACGGCGACACCCGGGTCAACCTGCAGATCGTCGGGCTGAACCTGATCGATGCCCCGGCGGTGCTGGATCGCACCGAGATCTACAGCTTCAACGGCGCGCTGGACATCCCGCTCGCCCGCGAACGCTGGCGCCTGAACACGCGCTTTTTCGTCGGCCTGGACGAGCATGATCTGTACCTGAACCCGGAACTCGCGTTCCTTGGCTGGGAGCCGCACGAGGCCTATATCGCGGTGCATTACTTCGAGGGCGCCGCCAGCACCCTGGGTGGTTTCCACGAGGACCACTCCGTGCTCACCCTGGGTTGGCGCAGCCGCTTCTAGGAGCATGTCCTGATGCGTCCGGTGGCCGCCCACAAACCCGACCGTGCAGGTGCGTGGCCCCCGCCCCGCTCACGGCCGCAACGGGATTGGGCATAGATGCTGGACCGGGCCGGGCATATCGAAGAGCTCGCCCGCCGCCCCGATGCGGTCGCGGTGCTGCATCACGGCGCCTTCGTGTATGCAAACGCGGCATTTCTGCAGCTGTGCGGCATGGCACCGGACGCGGAGCTGACCGCGCTGCTGTTCCTCGACCTGATCGAGCCGGGGGATCGCGAACGCGCCCGGCTGGTCCTGGCGGAAGGGCTGACAACCCCGGCGGCGGCCGATCAGCCCAACGCCTACCAGTTGCGCCTGCGCCGCCCGGACCAGACCCAGGCGGACTGCCAGGCGCGGGCGCACCAGATGCGCTTCGATGGCGAAGACTGCGTCCTGATCCAACTCACGCCCAGCCAGTCGGCGGCATGGCCGCAGCGCCTGCGGGCATTGCCGTGGCGGCTGTATTTCAGCATCGCCTTCGTCTGCCTGTTCACCATTTTGCCCTCCGCCCTGCTCACCCGGCTCTCGATCAACAATGCCCCCGACGTCTATTTCCCCGACGACGAACCCGCCGTGGTCATCGACCGGGCGCTGCGCGAGCGCTTTCCCAACGACCAGGTGTTCGTGCTCCTGTTCGAAGGCGTCGCTTTGTTCTCCGAGGGCCTGCTGGAGGCCCTGGACGCCTTGGCGGGGGACCTCGAACGCCTGGAGATCGTCGACCGGGTGCTGTCGGTCACCCGGCTCGATCATATCCGCGGCAGCGACGACGGGTTTTCGGTCGAACCCCTGATCGATGTGCAGGACTTCGGGGCGTCGCGCTGGCACACCCGGCGCGACCGGGCGGTCAATGACCGCTTTGCCCAGGGGCTGCTGGTCGCCCGCGACGGCTCGGCGCTGGCACTGGTGGTGGTCCCGAAGCGGGTCGACGACAGCCTAGCCGGCCTGCGGTTGGAGCAGGACATCCTGGCGGCGGTCGAGCGGGCGCGGCTGCGGGGCCACCTGACCGCCGTCGCCGGGCAAGTGGCCGTCGACGTGGCCGAACTGCGCGCGATGTTGCACGACAACATGCTGTTCATCCCGGCCACCGTCCTGATCGGACTGGCGCTGATCTGGGTGCTGTTCCGCCGCATGGTCGCACTGGTGGTCTCCGGCCTGGCGCTGGGGGTGGTCACCAACTCCACGGTCGCCGTGTACGCACTGCTTGGACAGCCGTTCACCCTCATCTCCAGCATCATTCCGCCGCTGCTCTCCGCCCTCACGGTGGCCGCCCTGGTCCATCTTTTCAATGCCATCCAGTACGCCGCGCAACACGGTTACCACGGGCCGGGACGCGTCGACCGGGCCCTGGCGGAGGTGCGCAAACCCGCCCTGTTCACGGCCTTGACCACGATGGCCGGACTGGCGTCGCTGGGGACCAGCCCGATCGTGCCGATCGCCGCCTTCGGCCTGATCTCGGCGGCGGGGGTGCTGCTGATTTACTTCGTGGTGATCGAGATCCTGCCGGCCTTGCTGAAGCGCTGGGACCGTCAACCCTGGCCAAAGACCCGGATCGGCCTGCATTGGATGGACCTTGCCGTCAGGCGTTGCAGCCGCGTCGCCATCCGTCGACCCTTGCTCGTGACCGTCGGCATAGGTCTCGGTCTGTTACTGGGGCTCCCGCAGCTGTTCAAGGTCAAAGTCGAGACCGATATCCACGAGTTCTTTCAACCGGATCACGAGATCCGGGTCGCCACCGACCGCATCGACCGGCTGCTGGCGGGCACAAACAGCCTCGAAGTGGTATTCGAAAGCCCGGTGCGGGACGGCCTGGCGGATCCCGCCACGCTCGCGCGGATCAAGGCCTTCCAGACCTGGGCGAAGACCCTGCCCCAGGTCGACAATGCCCTGTCCTATGTCGATGTCATTGAAGAGATGCACTGGGCCTTCAACGGTGAAGACCCCGCGTTTCGCGCCATCCCCACCGACCGGCGCCTGGTCCAGCAGTACCTGCTCGTCTACGACGGGGAGGACCTGTGGGACTTCGTCGATCGCGACTTGCGGCTTGCCCACGTGCCCTTGAACGTGAACGTGCACAGCGCCAATGCCACCACCGAGTTGATGCAGCAGATTCGCGACTACCTGGCCGCAGCCGGATTCGACGACATCGGCTGGGAGATCGCCGGCCTCGGTCGCCTGGTCGCGGACATGGAGGACCTGCTGGTCACCGGGCAGGTGCGCAGCCTGTGGGGGGCCCTGGGGGTGGTTTTCCTGTTGCTGATCCTAGCCTGGCGCTCGCTGCGTGACGCCGCCATCTGCATGATTCCCAACCTCTCCCCGATTCTGCTGATCTTCGTCCTGATGGGCCTGCTCGACATCTGGCTGGACATGGCCACGGCCATGATCGCCAGCGTCGCGGTCGGGATCGCCGTCGACGACACCATCCACCTGTACCACGGGTTTTCCAAGCGGTTCAAGGCCAGCGGCAACGCCGTAAGCGCCCTGGCCCGCACCTACCGGCACGTGGGCCGGGCCGTGACCACCACCACCCTGATACTGTGTGCGCAGTTCATGATCCTCACGGCCTCGGAGTTCGTGCCGACCACGCATTTCGGGCTGCTGACCAGCGTCGGATTGGTGACGGCCTGGGCATTCGACGTCACCCTGTTCCCCGCCATCCTGATGCTGGTCTTTCACCGGCCGCAGCGGCGGCTGAGTTTGAGCAGGAACCGGGCAACGACCTGAGGGAGAGGGAGAAAAGGGGCCAGGCTCGAATTTTCGCCTTTTCTTCGAAAATTCGAGCCTGGCCCCTTTTATTCGTTATTTCCTTTTCTCCTTTTTTGTGAATCACAGCAGTGGCTTGGCGTAGATGATCGCGTCCTCGCGCCGTTTGTGGCCGGGGTAGTAATCGCGCCGGACCCCCACCTCGGCGAAGCCGCTGGACTCGTAAAGAGTCCGGGCGATCCGGTTGGAGGCGCGTACTTCGAGATAGACGGTGTCGGCGCGGTGGTCGCGCGCGACCCGCAGCAGCCGTTCGAGCAGGCGCCGGCCAAGCCCCTGGCGCTGCCGGTCCGGCGCGATACACAGGTTCAGGATATGCGCCTCGCCCACCGCCACCGACATCACGCCGTGGCCGACCGGCTCGCCGCCCAGTTCACATACCCAGCAGAAATAACCGACCCGCAGGCAGTCCCGGAATATCCCGTCGGTCCAAGGGTGGCTATAGGCCGCCGCCTCCACTGCGAGTACGCTCGGCAGATCCGCCAGCCCCATCGGGCGCAGTTCGAGTGCGGGGTTTTTGAGAATGGCGCTCATGCTGTCAAGCCGCTGTCAATGCGACAATTATGCGGGAAAACCGCCAGGTACAGGGACACCTTGGCGCGCTCGTCTGCCGCGGCAACGCCGGCCCTTGGTTCACCCCAGCAGCCGCGCCGCCTGCTGCAGGTCCTCCCAGGCCTTGGCCTTCTCCTCGGGTTGGCGCAACAGGTAGGCGGGGTGATAGCTCACCAGCACGGGTATCGCGGCCGGGCCGTAGCTGTGAACACGCCGCCGCAGGCTGCCCACCGGCTCCGCGCTGCCCAGCAGGTTGCGGGCCGCCACCGCGCCAACCGCCAGGATCAGCTTGGGTTGCACCAGCGCGATCTGCCGCTGCAGATAGCCCTGGCAGGCGGCCGCCTCGTCCAGGCTCGGGTTACGGTTGCCCGGCGGCCGGCACTTGAGGATGTTGGCGATATAGACGTCGCCACGCTGCAACCCGATGGCGCGCAGCATGGCCGTCAACAACTGCCCGGCCCGCCCGACGAAGGGCTCGCCCAGGCGATCCTCGTCCGCCCCCGGCGCCTCGCCGACGACCAGCAGATCGGCCGCCGGGTTACCGACGCCGAAGACGGTCTGCGTCCGGCTGTTGTGTAGTTCGCACTTTTCGCAATTGGCGACCCGGGCCTGGAGTTCCGGCCAGTCCAGCTCCGAGAAATCCAAGCCGGAGGGTCGAGGGCCGAGGGTCGAGGGCCGAGGTGCGGTCCCCTGCGACTCAGCCGCTCGATTCGGCGCCGTTGTTTCAGCAACGCTGCTGGTCAGGAACTGTTCCTTGGCCCTTGGCCCTTTGCCCTCGGCCCTCGGCCCTTCTTTGAGGAGCCAGACCTCGATCCCCAGCGCCTCCAGATAGGCCAGGCGCCGCCGGTCTGCGGCCAATTCAGACATCCCCGGTCTGCGGGTGCGCCCTGGGGGCGTCGGCCAGCAGCTTGTTGCAGGCGTTGATGTAGGCCTTGGCCGAGGCGATCACGATGTCGGTGTCGGCGCCCTGGCCGTTGACGATGCGCCCACCGCGCTCCAGCCGCACCGTGACCTCGCCCTGGGAATCGGTGCCGCTGGTGATGGCGTTGACCGAGTACAGCAGCAGTTGCGAGCCGGTATTGACCAGGGCCTCGATGGCCTTGTACGAGGCGTCGACCGGGCCGCTGCCCGCGGCGGACAGGCCGCGCTCCTCGCCGTCCAGTGATACCACCACGTCGGCCACCGGCGTCTCGCCGGTCTCCGAGCAGACCTTGAGCGACACCAGCTTGACCCGCTCGTTCTCCGCCTCCAGGCCCTTGTCGGTGACCAGGGCCTGTAGGTCCTCGTCGAAGATCTCGTGCTTCTTGTCCGCCAGGTCCTTGAATCGGGCAAAGGCGGCGTTCAGGTCCTCTTCCGCCTGGAACTCTATGCCGATCTCCTGCAGCCGGGTGCGGAAGGCGTTACGCCCCGAGTGTTTGCCCAACACCATCCGGTTGCGGGTCCAACCGACGTCCTCGGCGCGCATGATCTCGTAAGTCTCGCGGCTCTTGAGCACCCCGTCCTGGTGGATGCCCGATTCGTGCGCGAAGGCATTGGCGCCGACGATGGCTTTGTTGGGCTGCACCGGGAAACCGGTGATGTTCGAGACCAGCTTGGAGCAGGTCAGGATCTGGGTGGTGTCCAGCTTGCTGTCGCAGCCGAAGATGTCCTGGCGGGTCCGCACCGCCATGACCACTTCCTCGAGCGCGGCGTTGCCGGCCCGCTCGCCCAGGCCGTTGATGGTGCACTCGACCTGGCGCGCGCCGTTGAGCACCGCCGACAGCGAGTTGGCGACCGCCAGCCCGAGGTCGTTGTGGCAGTGCACCGAGAACACCGCCTTGTCCGAGTTCGGCACCCGCTCGATCAGGGCGCGCAAGGTCTCGCCAAACTGCTGCGGCACGTTGTAGCCGACCGTATCCGGCACGTTGATGGTGGTCGCGCCGGCGGCGATCACCGCCTCGAAGATGCGACACAGGAAATCCAGCTCCGAACGACCCGCGTCCTCGGCCGAGAACTCGACGTCGTCGGTGTACTGGCGGGCACGCTTGACCGCCCACACGGCCTGCTCGACCACTTGGTCGGGGGTCATGCGCAGCTTGCGCTCCATGTGGATGGGCGAGGTGGCGATGAAGGTATGGATCCGTCCCGCGTTGGCCTCCTTGAGCGCCTCGCCGGCCCGTTCGATGTCTCGTTCCAGGGCGCGGGCCAGCCCGCACACGGTCGAGTCCTTGATCGTCCGCGCCACCGCCTGCACGCCTTCGAAGTCGCCCGGGCTGGCAATCGGGAAACCGGCCTCGATCACGTCGACGCGCATTTTCTCCAGCGCCTTGGCGATGCGGACCTTTTCGTCCCGGGTCATGGACGCGCCCGGGCTTTGCTCGCCGTCGCGCAGGGTGGTATCGAAAATGATGAGTCTGTCAGTGCCGCTCATTGGCGTGCTCCAGCCGCGCCGGCATGCCGCTCACGCCGCCGCGATATCGAAGTTTCAGGTCCCAACCGGGCGTGCCGCGGCCGCCCGGACTCCATGCCTTCGCCGGTTCGCCAAGCTCAGGCGGGTTTGCGGCGGCGCAGCCGCAGCATCGCCCAGCGCACCGGCCCGGACAGGGCATAGGCGAAAAACAGGATGAACAGCACCAGCGGCGGCTGGCTCAACACCACGGCAAACACCAGCATGATCGCCACCAAGGCGATGAAGGGCACCTTGCCGTGAAAATCGAGCTGCTTGAAGCTGTGGAACCGGATGTTGCTGACCATCAGCAGGCCGACCAGCACGGTCAGCACCCCGGCCGGCCAGGCCAGGTCCGCGCCCTCGAAGCCATTGTCGGCCGCCACCCAGACGCTCCCCGCCAGCACGGCGGCCGCCGAGGGGCTGGGCAAACCCTGGAAATAACGTTTGTCCGCGCTCGACAGGCTGGCATTGAAACGCGCCAGGCGCAGCGCCGCTCCCGCCGTATAGATGAAGGCCGCCATCCAGCCCAGCTTGCCCAGGCCCGAGAGCGCCCATTCGTACATCACCAACGCCGGTGCCAGGCCGAAGGCCACCATGTCGGACAGGCTGTCGTACTCGGCCCCGAAGGCGCTCTGGGTGTTGGTCAGCCGCGCCACCCGCCCGTCCAGGCCGTCCAGAATCATGGCGGCGAAGATTGCGATTGCAGCCTTCTCGAACTGGCCGGTCATCGCCGCCAGCACCCCGTAGAAGCCGGCGAACAGGGCAGCGGTGGTGAGCAGGTTGGGCAGCAGGTAGATGCCGCGGCCGCGGCGCGGGCGCTCCTGCGGGGCGGCGGGGTCGGGTTGGGCTTCGGGTTCCATGCGCGGAGTATACGGCAAGCGCCGCGGCGACCGCCCCTGGCTCAAGCGACCGGGTCGGCGACCACCAGGACCCCGTCGGGGTCCGCGTACAGGTAGTGGCCGGGGGTGAAGCTCAGGTCGGCAAAATGCACCGGCAGATCGCGCTCGCCGACAGCGCGTTTGCGGCTCTTGCGCGGGTGCGTCGCCAGCGCCTTGACGCCGAGCCGGATCAGGCCGATCGCCAGGCTGTCGCGGATGCAGCCGTAGACCAGCACCCCGGCCCAGCCGTGGTCGGCCGCCATCGCCGCCAGTTGGTCCCCGAGCAGGGCGCAGCGCAGCGAGCCGCCGCCGTCGACCACCAGCACCCGACCCGCCCCCGCTTCCTCCAGGGCGGCACGCACCAGCGAGTTGTCCTCGTGGCACTTGACTGTGCTGATGCGGCCGGCGAAGTGGGTCAACCCGCCATAGTCGCGGAACAGCGGCGCCGCCACCGCGGCGGCATCGCCCAGGCGGTCGGACAGATCGGCGGTATGAAAGGACATGGGAACCCCCTGCGGGCCGCGCCGGCCAGGCACCCGGGCATGATGCCGGCCCCTATGCTGCATGGCAACATGCCCGGTGCGAGTGCCGGGGTGCCGGCCGGCCCGACCCTCGGAAAGTAGTGTTGCGGTGCACTATAATCGCGTTTTCGACCGCCCCGAAGACCGTCCGCCGCCATGATCGAAGCCTCCTACCGCGAACTCGAACCCGGCCTGTATTGCATCGACACCCAGCTGTACCGCGCCGCGCATACCGCCAGCTACCTGCTGCGCCACGGCGACGAACTGGCCTTTTTCGACACCGGCGCGGCCAACAATGTCCCGGCCCTGCTGGAGACCACCCGCCGCATCGGGCTGGGTCCCGAGGCAGTGCGTTACGTGATGCCGACCCATGTCCACCTGGACCATGCCGGCGGTGCCGGGGCGCTACTGGCGGCCTGCCCCAACGCCACCCTGGTGGTGCATCACAAGGGTGCGCCGCACCTGATCGACCCGACCCGGCTGCAGGCCGGCGCCACCGCGGTGTACGGCGCGGCCGAGTTCGCGCGCCTGTACGGCGACATCACGCCAGTGCCGCCGGAGCGCTTGATCGCGGCGCGCGACGGCCAGACCTTCCGGCTCGGCGGCCACGACATCCTGTTCATCGACACCCCCGGCCACGCCAACCACCACGGCTGTTTCTTCGATCCGGTCAGCCGCGGCCTGTTCACCGGCGACACCTTCGGCCTGTCGTACCGCGAGTTCGATACCGCCGCCGGCCCCTGGGTGATCGCCACCACGACGCCAGTGGCCTTCGATCCCGACAGCTGGTACGACAGCCTGAACCGGATGATGGCGCTGCGCCCGGCGCACGCCTACCCGGCCCACTACGGCCAGGTTCCGGCACCGACCCAGCTTGCCCCCATGCTGCGCGAAAGCATCCAGGCGCACGCCGCCATCGCCCAGGAGGAGGAGCCGCGCGCCGAACCCGGCCGCGCCGAACGCCTGCGGGGTGCGGTCGACGCCCTGCTGGTGGGCGAAGGGCTGCGCCGTTGCCCCGCCTTGGGGGAGGCCGGGGTGC
>JBFZDU010000467.1:0-3806 GCA_041307205.1 Gammaproteobacteria bacterium
ATCCATCCACAACGGCAGCTGGCGCGGGTATACCGGCAAGCCCGTCCGCAACGTGGTGAACATCGGCATCGGCGGCTCGGACCTCGGCCCGGCGATGGTGTGCGCTGCGCTCGATCATTACGCAGTGGAAAACGTGCGGGTGTATTTCGTTTCCAACCTCGATCCCGCGCATCTGGCCAGCACGCTCGCCCATCTGGATCCTGAAACCACGCTGTTCATCGTCGCCTCAAAAACCTTCACCACGCTGGAAACCCTGGCCAACGCCAACTCGGCCAAGGCCTGGCTGCTGGCCGCGCTGCGTGAGCCCGCGGCGGTGGCGCGGCATTTCGTGGCGCTGTCGACCAACGCGCAGGCGGTGGAAGCGTTCGGCATCGATCCGGCGAACATGTTCATCTTCTGGGACTGGGTTGGCGGACGCTACTCGCTGTGGTCGGCGATCGGCCTGTCGATCGCACTGCAGATCGGCTGGGGCAATTTCCAGGCGCTGCTGGCAGGCGCCCATGCGATGGACACCCATTTCAAGGAAGCGCCGCTGGAAGCCAACATGCCGGTCATCCTCGGCATGCTCGGCATCTGGTACGCCAACTTCTGGGGCACCGACACCTACGGCGTGTTCCCCTACGACCAGCGCCTGCGCCTGCTGGTGCCCTTCCTCCAGCAGCTCGACATGGAGTCGAACGGCAAGAACGTCAACCGTGCCAACAAGCAGGTCAACTACAACACCGGCCCCATTGTCTGGGGCGCGCCCGGCACCAACGGCCAGCATGCGTTTTTTGAACTGGTGCACCAGGGCACGCGGCTGATCCCGACCGATTTCCTGGTGGCGGCGGTCAACCCCACGCCGCTGGCCGACCAGCACGAATGGCTCCTGGCCAACTGCCTGGCGCAGACCGAGGCCTTGCTGAAAGGCAAATCGCGTGCGGTGGCCGAGGCCGAACTGATCGCCCAGGGCATGCGCCGCGAAGACGCAAAGGCATTGGCCCCGCACAAGGTGTTCCCCGGCAACCGGCCCAGCAACACCCTCCTCTACCAGAGGCTCGACCCGCATACGCTGGGCATGCTGCTCGCGCTTTACGAGCACAAGGTGTTCGTGCAGGGCGTGATCTGGCAGATCAACAGCTTCGACCAGTGGGGGGTCGAGCTCGGGAAGCAACTGGCGCCGCCGATCCGCGCCGAACTGAATCCCCAGCGCGTGATCGGCGAGCACGACGGCTCCACGCTCGGGCTCATCACCGACATCCGCCGGCGGCGCGGACTCAGTACTTGACCCGTACGCGGTAGCTCAGTGTCGTCCTGCCCTCGGCAGGCACTTTTACCTGCCACTCGGCAGTGCCCGACGCCGCCTTGGTGTGCGGCTGCGATTCGGAAACCATGCTCCAATCCCCCGGCATCGGTTCGCGCACGGTGACCGTCACCGCTTCCGGCTTGGCGTTCTTCAGCACGATTTCATACGCCGACTCGAACACATAGTTGTAGCGGCTGGTGCCGGCCAGTTTCTGGAAGGCGGTCTGCTTCTTGTCGGCGGTCAGGTCGAAGGCATCGCCCAGCTTCAGGCGAACGGTCTCGTTCTTCGGCGTATGGTCGATGCGATCCTCGCCGACGAACTGCGCATTGCCCTGGCCGTCCTTCTTGTAAACCCGGACCACCCCTTTCGGCAGCGGAATCCCGAGGCCATCGCCCTTGTTGTCGAACTCGACGAACACCCCCACCTTGATTTTCTGCCCCAGTTCGCCGTGCTGGCCGGAGTAGTAATAATTCGCGCCTTCGAGCAGGAATTCCTTCTTCACCGGCACCCGCGTCGCGGACATCAGCGCAACCTGTTTGGTCTGGTTCTCCGCCAGCGTGGTGGGCCGCTGCAGCGTGTAGAGATGGTATTCGAACAGGGACTCCTGCTGCATTTCGGCCGCGTCGGCCACCTTGCCCGCCATCGCCATGGTCGCGCGCGGCAACGGCTCGGCATCGCGCACGCGGTTGAGATCGCCTGCCACCAGTTGCAGCTTGGCGTTGGCGTAAGCCGCGCCGCTCTGGTTGGTCAGCGTCACCCAGCCGTTCAGATCGAGCCGGTCGTCGTCGGCACTGAGTTCGGCCACATAATCCGCGCGCCAGGACAGCCCGCCGGTGAGATAGGACAGCTCCAGGTTCTGCGGGCCGGCCACCGGATTGATCAGCGAGATCACCAGCGTGGGCTTGTCACGCAGGGTGTCGGGCACGCCGGGAAACGCCAGCCGGCCTGGCACGCCGGTTTCGATGCGGTCGGCGTACTTCAGCACGATGCCGCCGTTGGTCGCCAGCACGGTGGCGGTTTCGCGGGTTTCCGCGCCGGTGGTGGGGTGGGTGCGAATGACGCTTACCTCACGCCCGATATATTTTTCGAGCAACTTCTGCGGGGTCAGCAAGTCGAAGTTGAAATTCTGCTCCTGCAGTCGAAACCCTGTGGGGTGCGACGTGTTGCGCAGTTGGGCGGTCTCCGGACGCATCTGCGCGGATACCTCACGCCACGCCAACAGGTTCGAATCGCGCGCAAGGCCGACCCGGCGCGCATCCTTCACCAGTGCCAGATTGTCGTTGTAGATGGTAACCGCCACACTTTTCTGGTCACCGGCGGTGCTGACGACTTCGTCACCCGGTGCGGCCCAACTGGCGGCAGAGGCAGCCATCAGTCCAACGATGATCATGTTCAGCAGTTTTTTCTTCAACATATCGGGCTCCGGTGCACTTTTCGGCAAACAGGGATGATGACTGAACCAGGCCAGAAAGGGTTCGCCGCGCTAGAATGATCGTACTACTTTGGCAGTAAATGACATGAGCTCAGACGATCCCCATCCATCACGAATCACCGGCGGCGGCATCAACACCCGCGAAAAAGAGCAGCCCGTGGTGGTGACCCAAATGTTGGGTATCGACAATGGCGCGCCGATTCGCGAGGAGACCCTGCGCGCACGCTTTTTATCGTTTGACCCCCTGTTCGACTCCGCCTCCAATCTGGTTGCCCACCAGTTGGTGTTGCGTGGACGCACAGCGCCTGTCGATGGGCCCGCTACGCTCCGTCAAATGGATGAAGATATGTTGCTGACGGGGCTCTATTCCCTGACGCAAGGCGTGTTGAGCAACGAACTGCCCCTCCTGGTGTCGATCTCTACGGATGTCCTGTTCAGCGATGTTCCGCAACAAATCAATCACCCCAAGTTGATCTGGTGTGTCGCACTCGACAACGAGCAACACCTGGCGCGCGCGTTGGCGCTTCAGGATGCCGGCCTGACGATCTGCCCCACGCTCAATCGCAAGAATCCGATCGTGCAGGACAGTGCCGCCGCCTGGCGCTACCTGGGCTGCCGCGCCGATGACGTCCCGCCCAAAGTTGCGGCGCGTCTGATCGTGAGCGGGGTTCGGCACTCGGCCGTCCAGGCACGCTGGCCCGAGAGCACCTGGTTCAAGGGCAGCTATTTTTCCGGCGATACCCAGCCCGCAGAAATCAACCACGACCAGGCGGTGCAACTGGACTTGCTGGCCATTGCCTTGCGCGGATCGGCCGATACGCTGGCGCAGTTCTTCAGGCTGAACCCGGACATGGCACCCCGCCTGCTCGCCATCGCCAATTCCCAGGTCGGCGGCTTGAGCCGCCCGGCTGAATCAGCCGCCCACGCGCTGGTCATGCTGGGTTCGCAACGTTCCAGCCGGGTGGCAGCACTGCTGGCACTGGCTGGCGCCCATCCGACCGAAGCGACACGCCAGTACGCCGTAACCGCCCTGACGCGGGCCTTGTTCATGGGCAAAGTCACCCGCCTGGGCGCCCCCGCCGAAAGTTC
>JBFZDU010000468.1:0-8821 GCA_041307205.1 Gammaproteobacteria bacterium
CCTGGGCCACGGCACAAGCTCCAGCATGGGCCGGGTACACCAGGGTTTTCGGCATTTCCCAGGGGAACTTGAGGGCTAAATGCAAAAGCTGGCCGGTTTTCCCCCTTTTTTTCGCGGCACCAGCCCGAAATGCGCCGCCCACAATCAATCCATCGTTTTGCCATGTCCCATCTTTCATGGCGCGAACCGGCCACGAAAGGGCCACAACCCTGAACTGAAGGAGTGATTCAATGGCTGCCGTTATCAACACCAATATCAGCTCGCTGACCGCGCAGCGCAACCAGGGCAGTAGCCAGGCTTCGCTGGCCACTGCCATCCAGCGCCTGTCCTCGGGCCTGCGCATCAACAGCGCCAAGGACGACGCCGCCGGTCTGGCGATCTCCGAGCGCTTTACCACCCAGATCCGCGGCCTGAACCAGGCGGTGCGCAACGCCAACGACGGCATCTCGCTGGCGCAGACCGCCGAAGGTGCTGTGGCCGAGATCACCAACAACCTGCAGCGCATCCGCGAACTGGCGGTGCAGTCGGCCAACGCCACCAATAGCAACTCAGATCGCAGGGCGCTCGACGAAGAAGTACAACAGCGCCTGCAGGAAATCGATCGACTGGCCGCACAGACCTCTTTCAACGGCCGCAACGTGTTGGACGGATCCTTCGGCAACGCCCGCTTCCAGGTCGGCTCGGAAGTTGGCCAGACGATCTCGGTCAACCTCACGACCAGCATGCGCACCAACCAGATTGGGCAGATCGCCAGCGCGACGGGTACGGCTGTGACCGGTACCCCGCTTGCCGACGCCGGCCTCAGCATTGCCGTCGGCTCCGGTACTGCCGTCGATGTTGGCGCTTCGGTCGCAGGAACCGCTGTCGGACAAACGGCCGACAGTGCGTTTGCCAAGGTCAACGCGATCAACCAAGCCGGCGTTTCCGGGTTAACGGCGACTGCGGCCAATACCACGACCGCGGCCTTTAGCACGATAACCGGCGCGACCGCCGGCGATACCGACGCAACGGACTTCGTTGCAGGTACTTACAGCCTAACCGTTAATAATGCCGTGATTTTCAACGCGCAATCGTTGGGCGATGGCGGGACGATAACGGGCGCCAACGTTGCTTCGCAGATCAACCTGTTCTCCAACGAGACTGGGGTATCGGCTGTATTCGCGGGCGGCGAACTGACCTTGTCCGCTGCCGACGGCCGTAACATCGTAGTCTCGGAAACGGTCGCTCTTGGTACTGCCGGAACTGATGGCACAGCTGGGGCCGGTGTAGGCGGTTCGGGTACCGGTGTCGACGCAACCCAAACCGGCACGCTGCGCGGCACCATCACGTTGTCGGCGACGGACAATATCACCCTGACCGGGGCCTTTGCCGACATCGGTCACGGCAACGTGGTTGCCAAGGACACCACGACGCTCGCCACGCAGAACGTGCTCGACGTCGACGCCGCGAATTCGACGATCCAGCGTATCGATGCGGCGCTGACCGCCGTGAACTCACTGCGCAGCAACTTCGGCGCCATCCAGAACCGCTTCGAGTCGGTGATCTCCAGCCTGCAGACGACTTCGGAGAACCTCTCGGCCTCGCGGGGCCGCATCCAGGACACGGACTTCGCCGCCGAAACCGCCAACCTGACCAAGGTGCAGATCCTGCAGCAGGCCGGTATCGCGATGCTGTCGCAGGCCAACGCCCAGCCGCAGTCGGTGCTGGCGTTGCTCCAGTAACCTGAGCCGAAAGTACCCCGGGGGTTCGCCCCCGGGGGACCGCAGGACAGGTAAAGGGGGTAGAGGCCATGATCAACGAGATCCCGAAACATGAGGGTCTGACGCCTCAGCCCAAAGTATGGGCACCTCAACCCGCGCCAACCGCGGGCGGAGTGACTCCGGTCACCCGCCCGGCGCCTGTGCGCGAGGCGGGACCGGCAGCGAAACCGGCCCCCGCAGAGGCCCCACAATTGGCACGGGCACAGGTCGAGGACCTGGCGCAGGGTCTGCAGGAGCTGGTGCAGACCGTGCATCGACAATTGAGTTTCAAGGTGGACGAGGACACCGGCAGGACGGTGATCCAGGTGATCGATTCCACCACGCGCGAGGTCGTGCGGCAGATCCCGCCGGACGGCATTCTGGAGCTGCAACGCCGCCTGTCCGAGATTCAAGACACGGCGTCGGTGGCCGACAAAGGGATCATCGACGGCATGCTGTTCAACACCAGGGCATAGGGCAGCGGTCGAGTTGGCGGGTCGGCGTGCGCGCCGGCCCGCCCTTATAGGCTTCCCGGAGGAAGGCTGGAATGGCCATCACAGTGTCCGGAATCGGCTCGGGGCTGGATGTCGAGAATATCGTCACCCAGCTCATGGCCGTGGAACGCCAGCCGCTGCTGCGGCTCGCCAGCCGCGAGGCCGGGTTGCAGGCCCAGATCTCCAGTGTGGGGACATTGAAGAGCGTGCTCGCCGGCTTCCGTACGGCGGTGGACAAATTGGCCGATCCGGAGACCTTCAATGCCGCCACCGCGCGGGTGTCGGACCCGACGGTGCTCTCGGTCACTGCCGATCCGGGTGCGGCGCCCGGTACCCTGGCGGTGGAGGTGACACGGTTGGCCCAGAATCACCGGCTGGCATCCGAGGCCAGGGCGGACACCGCCACGGTCGGTGGGGCGGCCGGCGATACGCTGGGCATCACGGTCGGCACCGACACCCTGACCCTGGACCTCTCGACTGCCAAGACCCTGGCCGAGATCCGCGACCTCATCAATGCCGACACCACCGGGGTAGGGGTCAGCGCCTCCCTGCTCGACGAGGCGGGCGACGGCAGTGCCCAACGCCTGATCCTGAACGCGCGGGCCAGCGGTTTCGAGAATCGCCTGCAGCTCTCGTTCGGCGGCAGCCTGACGGCCGACAGCCTGGGTTTCACGACCCTGAACCGGGATGGCGCCGGCACCGTGTTGACGGATCTGACCGACTTGAACGCCAGCCTGAGCATCGACGGCTTCACCCTCGCGCGCAGCACCAATACGGTCGACGACGCCATTGCCGGCCTCACCTTGAACCTGACGGCGGTGGGGACCGCCAGCATCAGCGTCGGCCAGAACGACGCCGCCATCGTGTCCGCCCTGACGGGCATGGTAGACAGCTACAACACGCTCAAGACGCAGTTGGACGGCCTGAGCCAGGGCGTGCTGAGCGGCGACAGCCTGACCCGCAATGTGCTGGGCGGCGTGCGCTCGGTCATGAACCGGGCGTTCAGCGGTTTCGGCGATTTCGCCTCGCTGGCCGAATTGGGGATCACGACCACGCGCGAAGGCGACATGCAGCTGGACAGCCTGCGCCTGACCCGCGCGCTGGCGGACAACCGCACCGGCGTCGCAGGCTTCTTCTCCAGTGAAACGGGCTTCGCCGCCGCGTTGAGCACCGCGTTGGACGGCTACCTGGACGATGATGGCATAGTGGATGCTCGGATCGACGGGTTGAACAACCGCGTCCGGGACCTGCAGAGTCAGCAGGCCCGCTGGGAGCTGCGGCTGGTCGGCATCGAGGACCGCCTGCGCACCCAGTTCACGGCGCTCGACAGCCTGGTCGCGCAGCTCACCACCACCAGCACTTTCCTGGCGCAGCAATTGGACAACCTGCCGGGGGCGGTATTCCGCTCCGACCGGCGCTAGGCGGTTGGCCTGCTCGCTCGCTAACAGTCAACAAGGGCCACAACAATGTCTTATCCGTATTCAGGCAAGGCGGCGAAGCGTTACCAAGCAGTGGGTGTTGCCTCGGGCGTCATGGACGCGACGCCGCACCGCCTGGTGCAGATGCTGCTCGACGGTGCGGTTGAAAAAGTCGCAACGGCCAAGGGCGCCATGGAACGCCACGACATCCCCGAGAAGGGCCGCTACATCTCCTGGGCGATCAGCATCATCGGTGGCCTGCGCGCCAGCCTGGACCTGAAAGTCGGCGGCGAGATCGCGGCCAACCTGGACAGCCTGTACGACTACATGGAGCGGCGCCTGACCGCTGCCAATATCGGTAACGATGTACAGATCCTGGTCGAGGTCGGCAGCCTGCTGGGCGAGATCCGCGGCGCCTGGGAGGCCATGCCCGACGAAGTCAAGACCGGCAGCGCTGTGGCGCAGTCGGCGTCGTACTGAGTCGAGGGTCGCCGGGTGATGGAGCTGATCGACGAAACCCTGTTCCTGACCGAGCGCATGTTGGCCTGCGGCCAGCAGGGCGACTGGGCACAGGTCATAGACCTCGAACGTGAGCGCCGGGCCCGGCTGGGGCAGTTGTTTGCGGTCGACGCGGCGGTCGACGGGGCTACTGCGCAGCGCCTCCGCGACATCCTGGATCTGGACCGCCGCCTGATCCAACTCGGTGCGCAGGTGCGGGATGCGGTGGCAGCCGAACTCTCCAATGCACAACTCGGGCGCAAAGTCACCCGCGCTTACCATTCCTCGGGTAGCTGAGATCGCCCAAACGGCGGGAGCGTCGTTTTCCAACCCGACCACCTGGTCGGGTGGACGGGCGCCGTTCTCGTTTCGCGCCTCCGCCACCGCAAGCACTGGCGAAACGGCCGTTTCTATCGTAAAAAGGCCACCAAAAGCAGGGCGTAATGGTCGCCCGGTTTCGCATTGCCGCAAGTGGGTCGGCGCACGCGCAGGTTTTGGCGCGGGCGTGCTGCAAGCGGGAATGGTGGAAGCTGGAGCGATGTTTGCGTAAAAGACTGCTCGGGCGCGCCGGTCATGGCAGGCCGGCGTGGAGGAACGGAACAACACGGGTTACCCAAATGAGCGAATCGAGCAACAAATCGGGCAAGAACAAAACTACCAAGGCGGGCAATGGCGGCAAGGCAGCCACCGCGAGCGGCGCTGGCAAACCGAAGACCGGCACGCCGCCGGCGACCACCAAAGCGGCCGGCGCGAAGAAGGTCGCGGGCAAGAAGGCCGCGGCGCCGGCGGTAGCGCCCGCCAGCAGGGCGTCCACCACGCCCGCGCCTGCCACCAAGGCTGCGCCCGCACCGGCACCGGTTGCCAAGGCTGCGCCCGCACCGGCGCCGGTTGCCAAGGCCGCACCGGCACCGGCGCCGGCATCGGTCCAGGCCGCTGCACCTGCTGCGGCAGCTGGGCCCAAACCGGCAGCGGCAGCGGCGCCGGCAGCTTCGGGCAAGGTGGCGAAGAAGGCCCCGGCGGCGAAGAAGGCTGCGGCGACCATCACACCGGAAGCGCGCTGGCGCATGGTTTCCGAAGCGGCCTACCTGCTGGCCGAAAAGCGGGATTTTGCCCATGGCGGAGAATATGAAGACTGGCTGCAGGCGGAAGCCCAGGTGGACGCCCATTTGGAGGCCAAGGGAATCAAGGTCTCTGCTTAAAGACAGGGCCGAGGGTCGAGGACCGCGGGGTTGCGTGCCGCTGCGCCGCGAGCAATTGCGACTTGGGTTTGACTGGGCTGCCGAGGTTGCGACGCTGTTGTCGATCCTCGATCCTCGATCCTCGATCCTCGATCCTCGATCCTCGATCCTCGTCTTCGCCGTTAACGGCGGAGTATCAGCTCCATTACGGCCTTGCTGCCGAAATAGGCCAGCAACAGCACCGCGAAGCCGGTCAATGCCCAGCGGATCGCGACCTTGCCGCGCCAGCCGAAGCGATAGCGGCCCCACAGCAGCACGGCGAACAGCACCCAAGCGATGATCGACAGCATGGTCTTGTGGCCCAGGTGCTGCGCGAACATGTCTTCGAGAAATACGAAACCCGTCCCCAGCGCGGCCGTCAGGAGCACAAAGCCGACCGAGATCATCTCGAACAGCAGGCTTTCCATGGTCTGCAGCGGCGGTAAGGCGCGCACGAAACCGCCAGGTTGGTGGCGGCGCAGATGGTGGTCCTGGATTGCCAGCAGCACGGCCTGAACGCTGGCGATGGAAAGCACGCTGTAGGCCAACAGGGACACGATCACGTGCAGTTTCAATGCCCAGGCGGCGTCGTTGGGCAACAGGTGCACGCCGGGGTTCGCGAGCGCCGCCAGGACGGTGAGGGCGGCGGCCGGCATCAGCACTATGCCGAGGTTCTCGACCGGTTTGCTCAGTGAGGACACGAGCAGGACCAGCACCACGGTCCATGCCGCGAGCGAGAAGGCGTGGAAGAATCCCAGGTTGAGCCCGCCCTCGGCGGCCATGCCGCTCAGCAGCATCAGCCCGTGCAGCAGGGCGCCGGCGAAACCGAAGGTGATCCCCAGGTGGCGTGGTGGCCTGGCGTGGTCACGGCTGGCAAACAGGCGCAGGCCGGCGGACAAGCCCCCGGCGAAATAGAAGACTGCGGCGGTTAGGGCGAATACGGCATTGTTCATGGGTGCCGATAATGGCACACCGGCATGCCGTGCCGGAAGCCTGCGGCCGCGTGCCTTATAATCGGCGCGATTCCGCCCAACCCGGAAACTGCAAGCCATGTTCGAAAGCCTTTCCGACCGCCTCGGCCGCGTCGTCCAGAACCTGCGCGGTCAGGGTCGTATCACCGAGGACAACGTCAGAGACACGCTGCGCGAGGTCCGCATGGCGCTGCTCGAGGCCGATGTCGCACTGCCGGTGGTGCGGGACTTTGTCGACCAGGTGCGCGAGCGTGCCCTCGGCGAAGAGGTGCTGAAGTCCCTGACGCCTGGCCAGGTACTGGTAAAGATTGTCAATGACGAGTTGGTGCGCGTCATGGGCGAGGCCAACGAGGGTTTGGACTTGGCCGCCCAGCCGCCGGCGATCGTGCTCATGGCCGGACTGCAGGGCTCGGGCAAGACCACCAGCGTCGCCAAGCTCGCGCGGTTCCTGCGCGAACGGCAGAAAAAGAAGGTCATGGTGGTCAGCTGCGACGTCTACCGTCCCGCAGCCATCGCGCAGCTGCAAACGCTGGCCGGCGAAGTCGGGGCGATCTTCTGCCCCAGTTCGCCCGACCAGCAACCGCTGGCGATCGCCCGTGCCGCCGTGGCGCAGGCACGCAAGGCGTTCGCCGACGTGCTGATCGTGGATACCGCCGGGCGCTTGCACGTCGACCAGGCGATGATGGCCGAGATTCAACAACTGCACGCCGAACTGGAGCCGGTAGAGACCCTGTTCGTGGTCGACGCCATGACCGGTCAGGACGCGGCCAACACCGCCAAGGCGTTCCACGAGGCGCTGCCGTTGACCGGCGTGATCCTGACCAAGGCCGACGGCGACGCGCGTGGTGGCGCCGCGCTGTCGATTCGCCATATCACCGGCAAGCCGATCAAGTTCCTCGGGGTTGGCGAAAAGACGGCAGCGCTCGAACCCTTCCATCCGGAGCGTGTCGCATCGCGCATTTTGGGGATGGGCGATGTGCTATCTCTGGTCGAGGAAGTCAGCCGCAAGGTGGACCGCGACAAGGCCGAACAGCTGGCGCGCAAGGTCGCCAAGGGCGAGGGGTTCTCGCTGGCGGACTTCAAGGAGCAGATGGAGCAACTCTCGGGCATGGGCGGGATGGCCAGCCTGATGGACAAGCTGCCGGGCATGGGCAAGGTGCCGGACGCGGTCAAGGCGCAGGTCGGCGACAAGGAGGTCACCCGGCTGATTGCCATCATCAACTCGATGACGCCGCAGGAACGCCAGTTCCCGCAGATCATCAAGGGCTCGCGTAAGCGGCGGATCGCGGTGGGCTCCGGGGCCCAGGTACAGGATGTCAACCGGCTGCTCAAACAGTTCGCCCAGATGCAGAAGGTGATGAAGAAGATGAAAGGTGGCGGTATGGCAAAGATGCTGCGTGGACTGAAGGGCCGCATGGGACCGGGCGGGATGCCGCCCGGCGGGATGCCGTTCTGACCGTCCGGACGCTGCTGCTCCCGGGTCGGTTGCTGGCCGGCCTGGTGTGGGCTGTGGGGCTTTGCTGGACCCCGGTCGGCGCCCAGCCGGCTCCCGACGGCGCTGCCGATGCCTTGCTGCAACGCCACCTCGAAGAAAGCCGTGCCCAGTTGGAGCGCCTGCTGCAGCAAACCGAGCGCTTCAGTGCCGAATTGGCGGCGGCGCAGGCCGCATTGCAGGCCTCCGAGGAGCGCAACCTTGCCCAGGCGGCGCGGATCGAGGCGCTGGAGCAGCGCCTCGCCGCCCTGCCGCCGCCCGATTCGGCCGCGCCGTGGCGCGCGGCCCTGTTCGAACAGCTGGCGACAGCGCTCACCCCCAACCCGGTCTACGGGATTACCGACCAGCGACTGGTCATCGCCGCCGACCCGGTATTCGTGTTCGGTAACGCCCAGCTGGGCGCGGAGGGGCGCGAACGCCTGGCCGTGGTGGCTGCCGCCCTGGCCAGCGCCCTGCGTCGGCTGCCGGTGGATCAACCCTGGCGGCTGCGCGTCGAGGGCCATACCGACTCCCGGCCGCTGCGTAGCAACCAGCGCTTCGTCAGCAACTGGGAGCTGGCGGCCGCGCGCGCCGTGTCTCTGGTACGCTATTTCGAGGAACTCGGGGTACCGGCAGAACGCCTGAGTGCGGTTGCATTGGCCGCCACGCGGCCCCTGGACAGCGGCGACAACGCAGCGGCGCACCGCCGTAATCGCCGCCTGGAAGTGCACTTAGTCAGCGACTGAGTGTGGTCGCGGCGGTTCGCCTGTTGCGAGGTGTCAAGGCATGGGTCGAGCGATGCAGGCAAAATGGCAGTTTTTGAAGCAGCAGAGCCTGGAGGACCGATTGAACGACCTACCGCAGGAACTCAAGCTAAGCGCCGTTGCCCACGCGGGTCCACTGCCAGCCGAAGTCCCCCTGGCGCCGATCGATCCGGCCGACCTGCCCAAGCTCGACAAGCGCGCGCGCAAGGAGATGTTCCGCAAGAACATCTACCCCTACAAAGAACTGCT
>JBFZDU010000469.1:0-3539 GCA_041307205.1 Gammaproteobacteria bacterium
GCGCACGAAGGCGGCCAGGCGGGCAGCCGGGGTCAAAGCGTCGGCACAGGTGGCGTGTGCGGGGGCGAGTACTCGGGTGAAGACACCGTCCATCAGAGCAAGTGTGACGCGATTGGGAGCCACGTCGCTCAGACTGGCAATCACGCTGTCAGGCACCTGCGTATCAAGGAAATGGCGAACGTAACGCAGCGCATAGAACAGCGAACGGCCCAGTTGCAACTCTGTGGCGCGGGCGGTCAGGCGTGACCAGAACTCGCGGTCCTTCGCGGCGTCGCGTAACAGCAGATCGAGATCGGTCAGGTCGCGCAGGCCATGCGGCAGCTCGCCATCGTGGAAAAGATGAGTGGCCGAATGCAGGATGCGGTCTTCCGCCGCTAGTACATAAATACCCGGCAGGCCGTTCACCGCGACCGCACGGCTGCGCAGCTTGGCCGAATCCGGATGGCAGCGTGCCGTGTCCGGCAGGATGGCATGGTGCACATCGATCACCGTGGCGCGCTCGATGTGCTGCAACGGTGGAATTTCATGCATCCAGCGGCGGTAGTAGCGCTTGTCGTAGTCGGTCAGACCGGTTCCATGCCAGCCGGCCAGCATGAGCGAGGATTCGACCTTCGGCAGCGACTCGCGTGGCACCAGAATGTCGATGTCGTTGAACAGCCGCCCCGCTGCGGCGGGCAGGTCGGCGGCAACGTAGGCGGCGCCTTTGAGTACGATCAGGGGAATGTCCAGATCGCCCAGTGCCGATCGAATCTTTTGCAGCTCCCAGCGTACCGCCAAGGACTGTTTGTCGGCCAGCGTCTCGGCCGCCTCGAGATGCCAGCGCGCCGCAGCCGGAATGGCAGCCGTGAGCCCGTGCTGGCGAAAACGGTGGCCCAGGCGCGCCAGCAGTCCCGCCGCCCGTGCCTGTCGCACCAGCATGTCCCAGTCGCCCATAGAGAATGCCGAAATGGTTTCCGGTGTGCGCAGGGTTCGGACGAGCAGGTCGCGAAAGTGCAGCATGGCTAAACGGGCCGCGCGGCGTCGGCCAGGGAGTTGAACGCGGCGATCGCCTCGGACAACTGGCCATAGTGGAAATCGAAGCAGTCGACCTGGTCGATCAGCGCGGTGCCGACCCGGAAGCCGTCTGCGCCCAAGTGGCTGTAGTTGAATGCGTTCTGCGCCAGAAACATGAAGGTCTGGGCCTGCGAACGCGGGGTGAGGGTGGCCGGCGCGCCGGCCTCCCACTTGGGAAAGATCACCCAGCCGGGGCGGGCCATTTCGTGCTGCCGCCGAACGCTGTCGCGCGGCGGGCGCATGTGTGCCACCGTACCTTTGACCGTGTCGTGCGACGCGCGGTTGATGTAGGCGTCCGGGTCGAATTCGCGAATGACATTGATCGACTGGTTCTTAAGGCTGACCGGGCGCGGCAGCGGCTGAATCATGCCGGTCTTGCGGTCGATCAGGGTGAGCTCGTCGGACAGCAGGCGCCAGCCCGACAGGACCAGGCCTGCCGTGAGCGTGCTCTTTCCGGAACCGGGCGCGCCCGGCAGGATCGCCGCCAGACCATTCTTTTCGACTACCGCAGCGTGGATGATAAGGTACTGGTGCGACTGGGTCGATACGCACCAGTTGAGCCCCCACTCCAGCATCGGGAAGGCCTGGTCGCGCGGCAGCGGCTTGAAAGGCTGCATGCCGTCGAATGAAAATTCCGCCTGCGGCCGCACCCAGCGGCGCAGGTTGCTTGGGGGGTTGACCGAGACGTGGAAGTCGGCAAAGGCTTCGTGGGCGTTGCGCACCTCGAACTGGCCATAGAGTTCGGCCAGGCCTTCGGCCACGAAGGGGATGCGGGACTGCAGCCTGAGCGAAAACGGTCCGGTGCGCATCCATACGCCGGAGCCGGCCAGCTGCCGACGCAACTCGGCGGGGGGCAGTTGCAGCAGCTTCATGCGGATTCCAGCAAGCCGATCTTGCGCAGACTGTTGAGCGTGTCGTCGGCCAGTTCCATGAATTGCGGGGTATTCGTTATATTGAGGCGGGCTGACAACGCGGCAGCGAGTTCGGCGGAGGTGAAGCCAGGGTGGTCACGGCAGGTCTGGTACAACGCCAGGGTCAGCGGCTTCAGGTAGTGTGTGTCACCAGAGGCTGTACTGAACAGAACCGCTTCGTTACCCCAGGATTTGAATAACCAGCCATGAGAAGTCGGAGGTGTAGCCACGGTGTGTATTCAATAGAAAAACAGCAAGGCTTTCTTAAGGGCGTTTATTTGAGTGGGAGTTTCCGCGCGATTCGGTGGCTAAGGAACCGACACTAACAGTACATTGCTCCGCCGGGTTTTCATTGCCGAGCGGACAGAATCGTTCATTGAGAGACGCGTAAATTTTCTTCAAGCCTTCGGGATCGCCCGAGTATCTGGTCCACAGGTCGGTAATGTCGCCGACAGAGTAGCCAAAGCTGTAGCCTGACGGATAGGTAGCGGCCGCGTTCAGCAAGGCTGCAATCGCGTGGGCGCCCAGTTGGAATTTGTCCTCGTTCCCCTCCATGGCCAAAACCTGCATCATGGTCTTGCCGGAATAGGTGATGCTTGGGAAGGGGAAAAGCGATCCGTCGTTCTTCCAGTCTTTGCACTTGTTGCCACTGCCGGTGGCCTGACATTCGAGGCAGGTGCCCGGCAAGTAGTCCGAGGGCCAGTTCTTCGGGTGGTTGATCCAGTAGCCCGGCGTGCAGCCGGCACAGGTCACGCCGGCGGGGGTCGAAAGGTTTCCGGATGCCATGCCGGAAATGGTGCACTGGTTGGCCCAGACCGGGCGGCTGGCCAAGGTGAATACCGCACCCGCGCCGAGCGCGGCGCCGGCCAGCTTGCGGCGGGAATGGTCGACCGCATCGCTCTGTGGGATGTCTGTCGGGGTGTTCTTAGTGTCGGGTGCGTGGTCAGACATGGCAAGCCTCGAAAACGTTTGAGTTTAGTGCAAAAAAATTAGCAAGAATCGAACCAGTACCGGTGGAAGTCGCCGAAAACCGCATTTTAGCGGCCGTGCAGCGCGCGGGTCCAGCTTCGGCAAAATCGGGTGTGTAAATTATTCCGACAGTCTGCCCCCGCTGACACGCAGAATGCCGGACAGATCGGCCCAGCTTTGGATGAACTCGAACCCGCTTTCGCACAACAGGGATTGAACGGCGTCCGCTTGGTCGTAGCCGTGCTCCAGCAGCAGCGTTCCGCCGGATTGGAGATGCGCGCGGGCGCCGCGGATCAGGTGGCGCAGGTCGTCGAGGCCGTCAAGGCCGGCGGCCAGTGCCGCCGAGGGTTCGAAGCGTACATCGGCTCGGGCCAGATGTGGGTCGGCTTCGGCGATGTAGGGCGGGTTGCTGACGATGAGGTCGAAACGCCGGCCGGCGAGTGCGGCGAACCAGTCGCTGGTCAGAAACTCGACAGGAGCGTCCAGAAGCTCGGCGTTGCGCCGGGCGATACCGAGCGCGTCGACCGAACGGTCGACTGCGGTGACACGCGCAAGTGGGCGCTCCAGCTCCAAGGTGATGGCGATGCAGCCGCTGCCGGTGCCGAG
>JBFZDU010000470.1:0-4848 GCA_041307205.1 Gammaproteobacteria bacterium
TTGAAGTCCTCGCTCTCGGCCAGGGCCTTGTCCAGGGTGATGCCAAGGTCGTTGGGGATGAGCTTGGCCACCCGGTCGACGAAGCCGTAGGGATGCCCCAGCACCCGGCCGACATCGCGTACCGCTGCCTTGGCCGCCATGGAGCCGTAGGTGATGATCTGCGACACCGACTCGCGGCCGTATTTGCGCGCCACGTAGTCGATCACCCGGTCGCGCCCGTCCATGCAGAAGTCGACGTCGAAGTCCGGCATGGAGACACGTTCGGGATTGAGAAAACGCTCGAACAGCAGGTCGTGTTCGAGCGGATCCAGATCAGTGATCTTGAGCGCATAGGCCACCAGCGAACCGGCGCCCGAACCACGCCCGGGACCGACCGGGACGCCATTGTCCTTGGCCCACTGGATGAAGTCGGCCACGATCAGGAAATAGCCGGGGAACCCCATGCCGATGATGACCCCGAGCTCGGTTTCCAGCCGCTCCAGGTAGACTTGGCGGCGCGCGGCATGCTCGGGCACGGCGCGGTCCAGGATCCGCTCCAGCCGCCACTCCAGGCCCTTGTAGGACTCCCGTCGGAAGTGTTCGTCGACAGTCAGACCGGCGGGGATCGGGAAATCCGGCAGGAACGCCTTGCCCAAGGTGAGTTCGAGGTTGCAACGCTTGGCGATCTCGACCGAGTTCTGCAGCGCCTCGGGGATGTCGGCGAACAGTTCGGCCATCTCGACCGGGCTGCGCAGGTACTGTTGCTCGGAGTAGAGCTTGGGGCGGCGCGGGTCGTCCAGGGTACGGCCGTCGTGGATGCAGACCCGCACCTCGTGCGCCTGGAACTCCGCCGGCGTGATGAAGCGCACGTCGTTGGTCGCCACCACCGGCACGCCCTGGTCGCCCGCCAGCTCGACACTGGCGTGCAGGCAGTCCTCCTCGCCGGGACGGCCGCTGCGCGTCAACTGCAAGTAGTAGCGGTCGCCGAACAACGCCAGCCAACGGCCGAGGCGGGCCGCGGCCAGCTCCCGGTTACCGGCCAGCAGGGCCCGGCCGACGTCGCCGTCGCGCCCACCGGACAGTGCGATCAGGCCCCCGGTGCTGGTCGTGTCAAGCCACTGCGGGTCCAGCACCGCACGCCCCAGATGTTGACCCTCACGGTAGCTGCGCGACACCAGTTCGGTCAGGTGGCGGTAGCCCTGATTGTTCTGCACCAGCAGCAGCAGCCGAAACGGCTGGTTGACGTCGTCGGGGTTGCCGACCCAGGCATCCACCCCGGCAATGGGTTTGATCCCGACGCCGAGCGCGGCTTTGTAGAACCGCACCAGGGCAAACAGGTTGGACTGATCGGTCAGCGCCAGTGCCGGCATCCCGGCCGCCGCCGTCGCGCGCACCAGCGGCTTGATGCGGGCGGTCCCGTCCACCAACGAGTACTCGGAGTGGACCTGGAGATGGACGAAGGTTTCCGACATGCGTTCCCGGGGACTGGCCGTTGCCCGGAAGGATAACGGTCCGGCCGGGTAGGGCCAAGGGTCTTGACGGCGGGTACGAGGAACGAGGAACGAGGAACGAGGAACGAGGAACGTCAAAATGGTCGCAGCCCCGCAACCCCGGTCAAGCCCAAACCCAAAATAGATCGCGGCGAAGCCGCACAAGCCCCCTCGGCCCCCGGCCCTCGTCCCTCGGCCCTTTCTGTTGAGGCGCCAGCCGCACAAGACGCCTCGCTCCTCGGCCCACGGCCCACGGCCCTGTCTGTTGAGGTGCCAGCCGCACAAGACCCCTCGGCCCCCGGCCCTTTGTTTAAAGATCCCGATCGTTGAGGAGCCGGCGTACCGGCCCGAAGCTGCGCCGGTGGATGGGCGATACGCCCAACTGCGCCAAGGCCGCCAGGTGCACCCGGGTCGGGTAGCCCTTGTGTCTGGCCAGGCCGTAGCCAGGATAGCGCGTGTCCAGTTCAATTAATTCGCGGTCGCGCGCCACCTTGGCGAGGATCGAAGCGGCGCTGATGCAGGCAATGCTGGCATCGCCACCGACGATGGCCCGCGCCGGACAGGACAGCCCCTCGGGAACGCGGTTGCCGTCCACCAGCGCCAACCTCGGCGGCACGGCCAACGCCGCCACGGCGCGGCGCATCGCCAGCAGGCTGGCATGCAGGATATTGAGCCGATCGATCTCCGCGACCTCCGCGCGGCCCAGCGCCCAACCCAGGGCGCAGGCGCGGATCTCGACTGCCAGGGCCTCGCGCCGGCTCGGGCTGAGTTTTTTCGAATCGGCCAGGCCGGCGATCGGCCGCGCCGGGTCGAGGATCACCGCCGCCGCCACCACTGGACCGGCCAGCGGCCCCCGCCCCACCTCGTCCACGCCGCACTCGAGCGCATCAGTCATCGGCCCGCCCCAGCAGGCGCAGCACCGCGTCCGCCGCCACCCGATTGGTATCCAGTTGCATACCCTGATGAATGGCCCGGTAACGTGCCGTGATCGCCGCAACCCGCTCCCGATCCCGGAACAACGCCAGCAGCGCCGGTGCCAGGCGTGCCGCGGTGCAATTGCCCTGGATGAACTCGGGCGCCAAGCGCTCGCCGGCCAACAGGTTGGCCATGGCCACGTGCTCCACCTTGACCAGGCGGAACAGCCGCACTATGGCGTAACTCAGCCAGTGCACCTTGTAGCCGACCACCATGGGTCGCTTACTCAGCAGCGCCTCGAGCGTCGCCGTACCCGAGGCGGCGAGCACCACGTCGGCGGCCGCCAGCGCGGGGCGCGAGGCCTGCAGCGCGACGGTCACGGCCAAGTCCGGGGCCAGGGCCCGCCGGATGGCTTCGAACGCGTCCCGCGTGCGCTCGTTCACCAGCGGCACCACGACGCTCAGATCCGGGATGGCCTCGCGGCAGCGCAGCGCGGCCTCCAGAAACGGGGCACTCAAGGCGTGGACCTCGCTATTGCGGCTGCCGGGCAGCAACGCCAGCACCGGCCCGGCAGGGTCGAGACCGAGCGCGGCACGCGCGGCTTCACGATCGGGCTGCAGCGGCAGTTCGCGCGCCAAGGGGTGGCCGACATAGGTCACCGGCACGCCGTGCCGCTGCAGAAACGCCAGCTCGAACGGAAAAATGCTCAGCAGCAGGTCCGCGGCGCGGCGTAGCCCCACGACCCGCCCCGGCCGCCAGGCCCAGACCGTCGGGCTGACATAATGCACTGTGGGGATGCCCGCGGCGCGCAGGCGCTGTTCCAGGCGGATATTGAAGTCGGGCGCATCCACCCCGACGAACAGGTCGGGCGGATCGCGCAGCCAGCGCGCCGCCAGCTCCCGGCGCAAGCGCAGCAAGCCGGGCAGATGCCGCAGCACTTCCACCAGGCCCATCACCGACAGGCGCTCCATCGGCACCCAGCTGGCGAGCCCCGCGGCGCGCATCCGATCGCCGCCGATCCCTTCGAACACAGCATCGGGACGGCGCTCGCGAATGCCCTGCATCAGCCCTGCGCCGAGCAGATCGCCGGATGCCTCCGCGGCAAGAATACCGATGCGCAAGGTCATGGCGCGGCCGCGCGTGGTCCGGTCAGCGGACGATGCTGCGCCCGCTGTCGCGCAGGAAGGCGGTCAGGATCGCCAACGCGGGCTGCTCTGCGGCCATGGCGTCCAATTCCGCCAATGCCTGTTCGAGGCGCAGCCCACGCAGGTAGAGCCGTCGGTAGGCGCGCCGGATGGCGGTGATTGCCACGGCGTCGAAGCCGCGTCGCCGCAGTCCTTCGGTATTGATGCCATGCGGCTTGGCAGGATGCCCGCCGACCATGACATAGGGGGGTACGTCCTTGGCGATGACGCTGCCCATGCCGGCGAAGCTGTGCGCACCGATCTGGCAGAACTGATGGATGATGGCAAAGCCGCCCAAGATCACCCAGTCTTGCACCTTGACGTGTCCGCCGAGCGAGGCGGCATTGGCCAGGATGACGTGGTCGCCGATCCAGCAGTCATGCGCGACGTGGGTGTAGGCCATCAACAAGTTGTCGCTGCCGATCCGGGTGACGCCGGCGGCCTGGACGGTGCCGCGATGCACCGTGGCGCATTCACGGATCTGGTTGCGGTCGCCGATCTCCAGGCGTGTCGGCTCGCCGCCGTACTTCATGTCCTGCGGGTCTTCGCCGACCGAGGCGAACTGGAAGATACGATTGTCGCGTCCGATCTTGGTCGGACCGCGCAGCACCACGTGCGGCCCGATCCGGGTGCCGGCCCCGATCTGCACGCCGGCCCCGATGACCGTAAACGGCCCGACCGAGACGCCTTCGTCGAGGTCGGCAGCCGGGTCAATCGCGGCCCGCGGGTCGATCACTTTACAGCGCTCGCGCGGTGCACATGATCTCGGCACTGGCCACGACATTGCCGTCCACCGAGGCCTGGCAGTCAAATACCCAAATCTCGCGCCGCCGTTTGATCACCTGCACTTCCAGACGCAACTGGTCACCGGGCACTACCGGCCGCTTGAACCGCGCCTTGTCTATCCCGACCAGGTAGTAGATGGCATCGTCCTGCGGCGGGACCGTCTCCATGGCCAACAGCCCCGTGGCTTGGGCCAGGGCCTCGATGATCAGCACCCCCGGCATGACCGGCTTGGCCGGGAAATGCCCGGTAAATTGGGGCTCGTTGGCAGTGATGTTCTTGATGCCCACCAGGCGCACGCCCGGCTCGCATTCCAGCACGCGGTCCACCAGCAGGAAGGGGTAGCGGTGGGGGAGGATCTTGAGGATGTCTTCCACCTGCAGGGGCAGCTTGACCATTTCCTTCAACCTCACGAAAGGGCCGGTATTTCGACAGGCTTTCCGGGCGGATACCGGCCACAAAGAGATTAGGACTCCGGGTTGGGGAATGTTCGAAGG
>JBFZDU010000471.1:0-10335 GCA_041307205.1 Gammaproteobacteria bacterium
AGCGGGCGACCTGGTCCACCCAGCGCAGGCGCTCGCGCAGGTGCCGGGCCATGGCGAGCATTGCTGCATCGCCGGCACCGTCCGGGCCCTGTACCTGCAACTCGACGTGCACCAGGCTCAGCGGATTGTGGTAACGGCGGCTGCGTGAGACGTGCAGCTCCAGCTGCTGGGCAAGGGCGCGCCGGTTGGGTAGCCCGGTCAGGGTGTCGGTGGTCCGCAGTCCCTCGATCTCGCCCGCCAAGCGCCGATTCTGCTCGGCCAAGGCGATCTCCCGGCCGACCTCGGTATAGCAGTACAGGCGCACCCCGTCGCCGGGCTCGCTCACCTGGCAGCGCAACCACCGCTCCGGGGCGCCCGGGCCCTTTAGGTGAATCAGCTCCCCGGTACCGAACAGCACCCGGTGGGCGGGGGAGGGCAGGCTGTCGCGGGTATGGCCCAGCAGCTGGGCCGCGGGCAGGCCGACGACCGCTTCGAGCGCGCGGTTGGCCCATCGGACCCGGCCATCGGCGGCAAGCGCCAGCAGGGCGACGGGGGCGTTGGTCAGCCAGGCGTGGGCGCAAGGGTCGGCTTGCTGATCGGGCATGGGCGATCCTCCAGATGGGGTTGGGCGACGTCCCGGGTAGCGGCTCGACGACAGTGGACTTGAGGCGTGCGGCAGCGGCGGCAACGTGCTGCTAGTCTTGGGCGATGGGCACCTTGCAGCGCCATCACGAACGACTGCCAGAAGCGCCGCAGGCGCTGGAACCCGCCGCGCCCCTGTGGCGCCACGCCCCGGCGCGCGACGCCGCCGGCAAACCGCTGTGCGACTGCATGCTGCTGGTGCCGGCCTTGCGCGCTGGCGGCCTGCCGCGGGTGTTGGCCTCCGCCCAATTGCACGCGGTGCTGACTGAGTTCGGCGACCGCGTGGTGTTCGCCGACCTGAATCTGCGTCTTGGCCTGTTGTGGGTAACGGTCCAGTCCCAAGCGGGGCTGAGCGCCGAGGTCGCGGGAGCGATCCAGCAGCGCCTGCCGGGGGCGCGGTTGGTAGGTAGCTACCTGCAGCGGCCGCGCCGCCGCGGCTGGCGCCTGCTGGCGCGGGTACGGGCCCTGCTGGGTGGTCCTGGACCCGTCACCGACCCGACCTAAGGCCCGCAGGGCCGCTCCCGGCCCGTCTTAGTCGTCGTACTCCTCGGCCCTGCGGGCATCGCCGCGCACCCTGTGCACGGGGTAGCGGGCCTCGTTGATGGCCAGCTTCCGGTAGGCGGCGTCGATCAGATCGATGTCCAGGCGTTCACCGAGCCGGATCAGGTAGATCAGGATATCCGCCAGTTCCAGTGCGACCGCCGCGCGCTTCTCGGCGGGCAGCTGCCGGCTCTGGGTTTCGGTGAGCCATTGGAAGTGCTCCAGCAATTCGCCGGCCTCGCCGGCCAACGCCATGGCCAGATTCTTGGGCGAGTGGAACTGCTCCCAATCGCGTTCGCGGGCGAAGGCGAGCAGACGGGCGTCGAGCTGGGCGAGCGAATCGGGGGGCATACCTGTCTCCTGTGGCGGGCCAGTTTACAAAAGAAGGCGCCGGTCTTGGGGCCTTGCCGCGGCGGAAGTGGGGTGTTCGAGCCGGTGCAGCAGGTTCCGGGCCTTCCGGGCCGCCCGGGATCATTGGCGGTCTGCCAAGGGTGGCGCAGAATGTGGCTTGGTCCTGCGAGTCGGTCCAGTCCGGATGAAAGCTAAGCGCCGCCCGATGCACCGCGCTGCCCCCCGATTAAGGCTGTGCGGCTTGATGCTGGCCTGGCTGGGGCCGGTCATCGCCACTGCGGCCAGCCCCGGCTTGGATTACCTGAACCGGCTGCGGGCGCAGGCCGGCCTGGCGGGGCTGACCGAGCAGCCGCAGCTGAGCGCCGCCGCAGCGCTGCATGCCCGTTACCTGGATGCCAACCCGCGCAGCCCTGGTGCGCGACACCTGCAGTCGGCGCATGCGCAGCGCCAGTACCTGCCCGGTTTCAGTGGCACGGATCCAGCGAGCCGGGCGCGTGCCGCCGGTTACCCGCACGAACTGGTGCGGGAAAACCTCAGCGTCGGCTACACGGCGGTGGACGCGGCCATCGACGGACTGATGGGGGCGATCTATCACCGCCTGGTGTTCCTTGACCCCACCCTCGACGAAGTGGGTGTCGGCGCGTCCGGCGCGGCGCACGTGTTCCTGCTCGGGCGAAGCGATCTGCGGCAGCTATGTCCTGAACCGCCGCCCGATGCTTTGGCGCTCGCCCCGGTGGACTGCCTGGGCACGCCGATCACCCGCCGCGCCTACGCCGCCTTGTGTGCCTCGATTCCCGAGGCCGCACGCTTCCGGCCGCCGGCCCGGCGCAGCTGTCCCAACGGCCGGCGCCTCGATGCCGACTACCTCGCCGGGCTGTGCCGGCGGCCGCCCGCGGGCGCCCTGCTGGCCGGCCCCGGGCGTTACTACACGCTGTGCGGCGATGACCGGCGCTTCGCCGCGGATTGGGTCGAAGCCTTTTGCGCGCAGCTGCCGACGGCCGCCGCCTACCCGCACAGCGGCCACCATTACCAATTGTGCGACGGCCGGGCCGAGGTGCATGCGGAGTGGCTGCAGCAGGCCTGCGCGGACCTGCCCGAGACCGCACGCTACCGTGACTCAGGGCAGTACCGCCGGCTGTGCGACCCGCCGCGGGACCTGCGGGTGGAATACCTCGATACCTTGGATCGGCGCCGCCGCCAGGCGGCACCGGAGTTCCTGCTGTGGCCGCCGGACGGCGCACTGGACGTGCCGCCGGCGTTTTTCGAGGAGGAACCCGATCCGCTGCCGGACCGGGCAGTTTCGGGCTACCCGATCTCGCTGCAGCTGGACCCCGGCCGCCACGCCAAGGCGCGGCTGCTTTCGCTGCAACTGTACGCGGCACACCAGGATAGCTGGCAGCCGGTCAACCCGACCCGGCTGCTGGATCGCGTCAGCGACCCGCAGGGGGCGCTGGACGCCCACGGCTTCGCGCTGTTTCCGCTGCACCGCCTGGACTGGGACCGCGAGTACGTGGCGGTGGCCGAATTGGAACTGGACGGGGCGCCGCGCCGCCTGGAATGGGGTTTCCGAACCCGGCGCCTGGGGATTCCGGTGTTGACCTTGAACGAAGACGAGCACACATTCGCCGTGCAATCCGGCCGGGCATACGCGTTGTACGTACCGCCGCGAGCCCAGCAGGGCGCCACGGTCGGGGAAGTGCGCACGCAACGGCCCGGCACGACGGAATTGCAGGTGGCGACAATCGATCCGAACACCCTGCGGGTGCAGCTCACGACCACTGGCTGTGCCCCGGTCAAGGTCACGGTCGCCGACGGCCGCCGCGCCCATTTGCGCCCTGCGGGGTGCGCCGCGGCGCCCTGAAGCCGGATCAGTTGCCGACCAGCAGCCGCGGCCTGACGGCGGGTCGTTCGCGTTCGAGCAGCTGCTGCATTGCCGCGGCGGTGAGCGGTCGGCTGAACAGGTAGCCTTGCGCCAGCGGACACTGCACCTCGCCCAGGAAGCGTACCTGGTCCTCGGTCTCGACGCCTTCGGCCACCGTTTCCAGGCCCAGTGCTTCGGCCATCTTCGCGATGGCTCGGACCAATGCTGCACTGGCCGGGTTGTCTTCAACGCCCTGCACGAAGCTGCGGTCGATTTTCAGGGTGTCGAAGGGGAAGCGTTGCAGGTAACTCAGCGCCGAGTAACCGGTCCCGAAGTCGTCCACCGACAGCCGGATTCCCATGTCATGCAACTGGGCCAGGGCCGTCCCCACCGCCGGGGTGGCCTGAACCAGGAGGCTCTCGGTGAGTTCCAGTTCCAGCTGCGCGGGTGCGAGACCGCTGGCCGTGAGCAACCGCTCCACCGTGGCCAGTAGTTTTTCGGGGTGGACAAACTCCTTGGCCGAAATATTCACGGCGAGCCGCAGCGGTCGTTGCCGGTTCCACTGTGCGGCTGCGGTGCAGGCCTGCTGTAGCACCCACGCGGTCAGCTCGTGGATGATGCCGGTGTCCTCGGCCAAGGGTATGAAATGCACCGGTGAGACATTGCCCAACGCCGCGCTCTGCCAGCGCAACAGGGCCTCCACGCCGATGATGTGCCGCGATTGCAGGTCCACCAGCGGCTGGTAGACGACGTGCAGCTCGTCGCGTTCTATGGCGTGGCGCAGGTGCGAGTCCAGCGCCAGGCGTTCGCGGGCGTCAGTGTCCATGGCGGTGGTAAAGAAGTGGAAGCGGTTGCGGCCTTCGTGTTTGGCGCGGTAGAGCGCGATGTCGGCGTTCTTGAGCAGCGCCTCCGCGGTGTCGCCATCGTCCGGGTACAAGGCCATGCCGATGCTGGCACCGATAAAGAACTCCTGGTTGCGAATGTGGAACGGCGGACGCAGCGCGTTGAGCACCTCGGTCGCGAGCAGTTCGGCATTGCCGGCATTGTGGATCTCGGTGAACACGAGTAGGAACTCGTCGCCGCCGAGGCGGGCCAGCGTGTCGCTGTCACGCGTAACCGTGCCGAGTCGCGCGGCGGCTTCGCGCAGCAGGACATCGCCGGCGCCGTGACCCAGCGAATCGTTGACCAGCTTGAAGTGGTCCAGGTCGAGAAACATCGCCAGGACCCGCAGTTGTTCGCGGCGCGCCCGCTTGATGGCCTGGGTCAGCCGGTCGAGCGCCAGATTGCGGTTGGGCAAGTCGGTGAGCGGATCGAAGTTGGCCTGTCGGGCCAGCAGTTGTTCGTACTCCAGCCGTTTGGCCACCTCGGCCTGCAGCAGCACGTTACGTTCGCTCAGGGCGTCGCGCTGGCGCTGCGCGGCCTCCGTAAGGGCCTGTAACACTAGGTTTTGACTGTTCATGCGCAGCAGCCGCCATACCCCGAACGATACCGGGATGGCAAGCAGGAACAGCGCCGCGAGGAACCAGGGCGAGGTGAAATACCGCTGCCCCGACCGGGGTTCGGCGTATGCCGCCAGGCGCAGCGGAGTGCCTGAAACCGCTGTCATGAAAATGGCGGTGCGAGCGGTTGGCGGCGGCCCGTGAGCGCGGTTCCCGGTCGCCAGGGCCATTGCCACGCCGCTGGGGCCGAGCAAAGCGTACTCCTGGGCGGCCTGGTCGCGCTGCTCGGGGTACAGGGCGTCAAGTACGCGTTGGCTGTCGATCGTGCCGATCACCACGCCCTGGAGTTGTCCCTTGTACCGAACCGGTGCAGCGGCATGGAGCTGCGGCCCCCCGGGATCCTGGCCGATCAGGATCACCGGCCGGTCCGCGGTGAGAATTTCCGCCAGGTTGTCCCAGCGCATGCTGCTCGCTTCCTCGCTCAGAGAGTCGGCGAGGGCCTGGCCGTCGCCGCGGAAGAGCGTTATGCGCCGATAGACGTCGATGTCCCCGACGCGCTTGAGCTGCTTGAGCCGCACCAGGCGTTCGCGGAGGCTGAGCAGGCTGGCCCGCAGACCATAGGCCATGGACATGCCGAGTGCCTGATTGGCAAAGTAAGTCTCAAGCGCGCGGTCCTCGGCGAGCATCGCCATGTCGTCGCGGCGTTCGGCGAAGAAATAGCTCAAGACGGCTTCGCGCTTCTCCAGATCGAAGTGTGCTTCACGTTCCGCGGCATTGCGCAGCTGTGCTTGGCCGAGTGCGCCGACGCCGATCAGCAACAGCAGATAACCGACCAGTAATCCGCCCATGGCCAGGATGGCAAGATTGTTGCCGAGAGCCCTGGCCTGCATCACTTCAGCGTCCGGCTGAGGTCGTCGAGGCGAAGAACGCGCTGTAGTAACGGAACACCGCGGGATAGTAGCGGCGCACCATGGCGTTATAACTGCCATCTGCTTGGCGTTGCGCCAGATAGGCGTTGAATGCGGCGCGCAGTTGCGGCGTGTCCTTGCGGAAGCCCACGGCCATGACCTGATCCCCGGAGATCGGTCCGATCACCTTGATCGATCCGGGCCAGCGTTCGAGGGCAATCAGTGCATCAGGGACGTCCAGCAGGGTGCTTTCGGCATCCTGGTTGAGAATCGCCGGTACCATTTCGTTCAGCTTCCGCTCCTTGGGTTGCAGTCGCACCTCCGCCCCGGTCGCGTCCATGTCGTACAGGTCGGGATCGAGGCAGGTACTGGGCAGCGCCAGCACGCTACGGCCTGTTAGCTGGGCCTTCACCTGAACGATGTCCTCGACCAGGTTCGCACCCGGGGCGATCGGGACAAGGTCGGAATCGGCGCGTGCCACCAGCCACACACCGGAGGGAAAGGTCGGGTCCGAAAAATCCACGATCTCGCTGCGCCAGGGCAGCACGGTCATGCCGTTGGCGATCAGGTCGCCGCGGATCGGCGCCGGGTCCAACAACTCGGCGCCGCCCCCCCGGAGCCGTGCGTGGCGGCCGGTGAGGTCGCCGAAGACCTGTTGCCAGTTGCTTGCCACGTATTCGTAGCGCACACCCAGGTGCTCCGCGAACCCCTGGATCAGCTCCACGTCCAGTCCGTCGCCGCTGCCGGTGACGAAGTTGGCGTACGGTATGCCGAGGTGGCGTAACACCCCGGCGCTGCGGATCTCGTCGAGATCCTGACCCTGGACCCAACCGGCTCCCAGTCCGCCTACCAGCAGGGTGACCACCAGGGCGCGGAAGCGTGCGACCATTGCCATTTATTACCCCTGCAGGGAATACCCCTGCCGAAAGCGACGTTGTGACGGGCCTTCTCGGCGCTTGGCGGCCTGACCATTCGTCGCGGAACTGCAGCCGCACGGGGTCGAGCCCGACCGGCTGCCGCTCGTCCGCAACCGGATTCGGCCACTACAAAAGCGATCTAGGGGAGGTAGCGGCGTTCCAGGCCGCAAGTTTAGATTCCTGTGCTTGGTGCGCGATCCGGAGCCAGCCGGTCCCGCGCCCGGCCGATGGCCGCCCGGACCTGGGCGGGCGCCGTGCCCCCGAGGTGGTCACGGGCCGCGACCGAGCCTTCGAGACTGAGCACGGCGAACACATCGTCGCTGATGTCCGCGCAGAAGTGCTGCAGCTCCGCCAGTGACAGTGCGGCCAGATCGCTGTCCTGCGCGACGCAGTAGGCGACCGCCTTGCCCACCACCTCGTGCGCATCGCGAAACGGCAGACCCTTGCGGACCAGGTAATCGGCCAGGTCGGTGGCGGTGGCGAAGCCCTTGCTGGCGGCGGCGCGCATCTGGGCGTGGTTGCACCGGATGGCGGGGACCATGTCGGCGAACACCTTCAACGAACCCTTGACCGTGTCCACCGTGTCGAACAGGGGCTCCTTGTCCTCCTGGTTGTCCTTGTTGTAGGCGAGCGGCTGGCCCTTCATCAGGGTCAGCAAGGCCATCAGGTGGCCAAACACCCGGCCGGTCTTGCCGCGCACCAGTTCGGGGACGTCGGGGTTCTTTTTTTGCGGCATGATCGACGAGCCGGTACAGAAGCTGTCGGACAGGGTAACGAAGGCGAACTGCGCCGAGGACCACAGGATCAGCTCTTCGCTCATGCGCGACAGGTGCATCATCAACAGGCTGGCGGCGGCGGCGAACTCGATGGCGAAATCCCGGTCGCTGACGGCGTCCAGCGAGTTCTCGGCCGGGTGATCGAAGCCGAGCAGCGCCGCGGTGTAGGCGCGGTCGATGGGGTAGGTGGTACCGGCCAGGGCGGCGGCGCCCAGCGGCAGTACGTTCAGGCGCGCGGCGCAATCGGCGAAGCGGCCGTGGTCGCGCTCCAGCATCTCGAACCACGCCAGCATGTGATGGCCGAAGGTGACCGGCTGGGCGGTCTGCAGGTGCGTGAAGCCGGGCAGAATGGTGTCGGCCTCGCGCTCGGCGAGATCGAGCAGCGCGCCCTGAAAGCGCCGCAGCGCCAGCTGGATGGCCGCGATCTCGTCACGCAGCCACAGCCGCACATCGGTGGCGACCTGGTCGTTGCGCGAGCGGCCGGTGTGCAGCTTCTTGCCGGCGCTGCCGATATCTTCGGTAAGCGCCGACTCGATGTTCATGTGCACGTCCTCGAGCGCGACCGACCAGCGAAACTTGCCATCCTGGATGCGGGCCAGGATCCGTTGCAGCCCGGCGACGATGGCGTCGCGCTCGGCGCTGCTGAGGATGCCCTGCCGCGCCAGCATGGTGGCGTGCGCGATCGAGCCGCGGATGTCGTAGGGCGCGAGTCGCTGGTCGAACTCGATCGAGGCGGTGAAGGCCTCGACGAAGGCGTCGGTGGGTTCGTTGAAGCGGCCGGCCCAAAGCTTTTTGTCGGACATGGAGCAGACTTCCTGGCGTGCAGGCCCGCGATTATATCGGGGCCCGTGCCCGGAATGGTCGCGGCGTACTTTTATAATCGACGGACATGAGCGAGCCACCGAACTGTTTCCTACCGGACTTTTGCGCCATACCCTTCGTATTCGCGGTGGTGGTGACGGCCGAGTTGCTGGCCCTGGTGCTGACCCTGGCCACCGGGCCGACCCTGGCGGATTTCTGGCTCGACCTCAGCCTGGTCTCGTTGTTCGTACAGTGGGTGGCGCTCAGCGCAACCGCGCTGCTGTGCCTGGCGCGGCGTTGGCTGGCCCGCCTGGGGCATAGTAGTGCCGGTCTGCTGGCGTGGTTGCTGATCCTGGCCGTTACGGCGGCCGTGGCGCTGCTGGCGATGCGCTTCGCCGGGGTGCACGCGGAGCCGGGCGGGGCGCTGCGCTTCCTGCTGCAGACCTTGGGGATTGCGGCCGTGGTCGGCGCCCTGGTGTTGCGGTACCTGTACGAGCAGCACCGCGAACGCCAGCGCGAATTGGCGGCCGCCGGCGCCCGCTTCGATGCCCTGCAGGCGCGCATCCGGCCGCACTTCCTGTTCAATAGCATGAACACCATTGCCGGCCTGACGCGGGCCGATCCGGCGCTTGCCGAAGAGGTGGTGCAGGACCTCTCCGACCTGTTCCGCGCCAGCCTGGCGACCGGCGGGCGCCTGAGTACGCTGGGGGAGGAGATCGCACTGGCCCGCGGTTATCTGCGTATCGAGGCGCAGCGCCTGGGGTCGCGGCTAAGGGTTGGCTGGGACCTCGAAGCACTGCCCGAGCACGCACCTGTACCCGCCCTGATCCTGCAGCCGCTGCTGGAGAATGCCGTCTACCACGGCATCGAGCCCAGTCCCGCCGGCGGTACGATCGCGGTCACCGGCCGCTACCGCCGCGGCATCGTCAACCTCAGCGTGCGCAACAGCTTGCCGGGCGGTGCGGCCGACGGCCGTGCGGGCAACCGCATGGCCATGCACAATGTGCGTGATCGGCTGGCGGCGGCCTTCGGCGATGCCGCAGGCTTGACCCTGGGCCGCGTCGATGGTGATTACCAGGTGCGATTGCACTTCCCTTACGCGGAGCCTGGCAGATGAGAATCCTGGTGGTCGACGACGAAGCCCCGGCGCGCGCCCGACTGGCGGCGCTGCTCGGCGAACTGGGTCCCCAGTACCGGCTGGCCGGCACCGCCGCGAGCGGAGCCGAAGCCCTTGCGGCTTGTCGCCACGGCGGCGTGGACCTGGTGCTCATGGACATTCGCATGCCGGGCATGGATGGGCTGGCGGCGGGGTGCGCACTGGCGGCCATGGCGGCGCCACCCGCAGTCATCTTCACGACCGCCTACGAGGAACACGCCCTCGCTGCCTTCGAGGCCAACGCCGTGGACTACCTGCTCAAGCCGGTCCGGCGCAGCCGCCTCGAAAGCGCACTGCAGCGCGCCCAGCGTCCATCCCGGGTACAACTGGAAGCATTGGCCCTGGGGGCGGGTGACACGGATCCCGCGATCACGGCCACCTACCGTGGCGGGCTGCAGCGCATCCCACTCGCCGAGGTCCTGTACCTGCGGGCCGACAGTAAGTACGTAGTGGTGCGGCATCGTGGTGGCGAGGCCCTGGTCGAGGACTCGCTGGCCTCGTTCGAGCATCGCTTTCCGGGCCGCTTTCGCCGCGTTCATCGCGCCGCCCTGGTGACCCCGGCGGCGGTATTGGGTCTGGCGCGGACGGCGGACGGCCGGGTCGTGCTGACCTTCCGTGACCTCGCCGACCAGGTGGAGGTCAGCCGGCGCCACCTGCCAAGCCTGCGCGCTTGGTTGAAGGGGGAGACTTAAGAGCCAGGGCCGAGGGACGAGGGCCGAGGAGCGAGGGGTCTTGTGCGGCTGGCGCCTCAACGGAAAGGGCCGAGGGCCGAGGAGCGAGGGGTCTTGTGCGGCTGGCGCCGCGATTTAATTTGGATTTGGGCTTGACCGGGGTTGCGGGGCTGCGACCATTTTGTCGTTCCTCGTTCCTCGTTCCTCGTTCCTCGTTCCTCGTTCCTCGTTCCTCGTTCCTCGTTCCTCGTTCCTCGTTCCTCGTTCCTCGTTCCTCGTTCCTCGTTCCTCGTT
>JBFZDU010000472.1:0-10279 GCA_041307205.1 Gammaproteobacteria bacterium
CGATGCTGGTCCGCGGGCTCAACGACGGCAGTGCCGCAGCCTGCGAACTGGCGACCTTCCTCGAACGCCTGAACCCCGAGGTGGCCTACCTGGCAGTGCCGACCCGGCCACCGAGCGAGCCGCGGGTGCGCGCCCCCGACGAAGCAGCGGTGAACCGTTTTTTCCAGATCGTGAGCCAGCGCGTCCCGCGGGTGGAGTTGCTGGTCGGTTACGAAGGCAATGCCTTCGCCTCGACCGGCGACCCGGTCCAGGATTTGCTGGACATCACTGCCGTGCACCCGCTGCGCGAAGAGGCGGTGCGCCAACTGCTCGCCCGGCGCGGCGCCGATTGGCAAGTGCTGGAGGGCTTGATCGACCAGGGCCGCTTGGTGTCCACCGAGTACCAGGGCAGGCGCTTCCTGGTACGCCGTTTTGGCCGTGGGGAGAAAGCTGGCGGCCGCTGAAGCCGAGCAGACCGATCTGCCCGGCGCCGGCTTAGACGCGCCCCTCAGGCGACCTTGCGTGCCCCGTCCCGCTCCACCTCCAATTCGCGCGCGGGGCGCAGCGGATCGGCGCCGATGGTGCCGACCAGGCTGTCGAGGTAGGCCGGGCTCTGCACCCGCGCCAGCTGCGCCTTGGCAGCCGCCAGCCGCGCCGGCACCTCGAGCCGTACCGCCTCGTCGGCATAGGCCGGCAGGTCCAGGAACTGCTGCAGACTGTGTACGTGGCGGCGCCACAGGGCAATGTCGCGTTCCTGCTTCACTTCCAGTCGCTCGCGGTACCAGTCGGAGGCCAACAGGTAAGCACGGCTGAACATGGCGCGGAACGCGGGGTCGTGCGCCCCCAGGCCCTGGTAGCTGCCCCGCGCCATGACCTGCAGCAGGGCGCGCAGCGGTGGGCAGGCGTCGTCGATGCTGCCGTCGTCGAGGTAGCGCTGCGCCACCCGCTGTTGCGCCTCGACGATGTTGTCGATGCCGTCGACAAAGCAGGCCAGGTCCTGGGTCTCGGGTCGCAGAATGGCCTCGGTGAAAACCGCGCTTGGGTTGTCAAAGATCTTGCCCAGGAAGTCGTGCACGAAGCGGTCGGTGATGCGGTAACCCAGGCGGCTCGCCAGCACGTTGCGACCGGCGTGTTCGAAGTCGTCCAGCCGCTCCAGGTAGCCGTTGTCGATCAGGAAGCCGGGCTGGCGCTCCTGCGGTTTGAGGCGGGTCCAGATCTCCGGCACCAGCAGGCTGATGTCATGGTCCACGCGCACCTGCGGCCCGATGAACCCGGCGGAACTGGAGAACCCGGCGTAGCCGGTCAGGATGTAAGACACCAGGGCGTTGTTCAGGTCCGCGGTCGGGCGCAGGGCATTGAACGGCCCCTTGGTCAGGGCCCCCTCGCTGCCCGCGCCGGTGGTCGACGGCGACTTGCCGGTCAGCGAGCAAACGAAATCCATGAACAGCTCGGGCAGGTCCTGGTAATGGATCGGGTTGTACACCGCCAGCGGGCGGATGCCCGGTTCCGGCGGGTTGTTGCGCCGCCCGGCGAGCACCGCGTCGACCGGGTGACAGACCGGCTGGTCCAGCGGCAGTTTGCGGTGCAGGCGGGTGCCGATTTCGGCCACGTACTTGCGCACTGGCTGCATCAGGTCGGGGCGGATTTGCAGGTAGCGCGGGTTTTTCGACGGCGCACCGTCCACCAGGCGGGGATGCGCCGAGGACACCACGTAGCCCCGGCCGTCCTTATAAGCCGCCTTGAGCAGCTTGCGCATCGGGCTGGTGAATTCGGACAGGGTCAGCACGTCTTCGACCACCCGGCCCAGGGCCGGGCCGCCCAAGGGCTCGTAGTTCGCCATGAAGTTGCCGGGGCGCGCCATGTCGGCCTCGGTCTGCTTGTCGAACCCCGGATGCACCGCCTCGTCGGGACGCTGGAACAGGCGGTACTCGCAATTCTTGACCAGCTTGACGCTGCGCCCGGCGGCGCCGTCCGGGCTGCAGTTGCTGACGCACTGCGCCGGCACCACCACCGCCGCGCTGATGTCGTCTTCCATCTGCACCTTCTCGGCCGCGATGTAGTCCTGCCGCACCTTGAAGGTCCGCCACTTGCCGGCACCGTCGAAGCCGACGCGCAGATAAGAGGCCACGATCCGGCGGCCGTGCAGTTTGAGTTCGTGCCCGGGCGCGCCGTCCACTTCGTCCACCGAGAGGTGTTCGCGCCAGCCCCGGCCCCATTCCTGGCGGTAGAAACGCTTGATCAGGAACACCAGGGCGAGGATGCGGGGCGGAATGGCCTCGAGCCAGGCGTTGAACTCGTCCGTATAGCTCTTGGTCGGCGTGAGCAGCTTGATGACCGAGCCCAGGCTGCGGTCCGGGCTCAGGGGCTTGCGGCTGGCGTCGCGGTCCTCGTGTTCGAACCCGGGCCTGAAGCGCGCGCTGTAGTCGTGATCGAAGATGTCCTGCACCCGGTCGAGGTCGCGGTCGAAGGTGTCGACGAACAGCGGTCCGTAGATCACCGCATCGTCGATCGACTTGGAGATCTCAGACTTGCCGCCGCCCGACACCGTGCTGGGCTTGTGGCAGAAGGTCCCCTCCGGGTCGGTGCCCACCAGGCGCCAGGACGGCGCGCCCGGGTGCTTGAGCATCTCGACCTTGTAACCGTTCGGTTGCACATAGATCTTGCCCGGCTGCAACCGGATGCTCCGGGTCGCACCGGCGTGCTCCCAGCTGACGGTCTGGGCGTTGAGGTCCATGCGCAGGTTCTGCGGCACATAGACCACGTCGGGGTAGGCCTTGTCGATGGCATAGCCTTCGGGCTGCACTGCCATCAGTTCGCCGTAGCGCGCCACCATGTCAGCGAAGGAATAGCCCGGCTCGCGGGTCCGGCTGTCCACGCCGTACTCCTCGCCGTGATTGCGGCGCTGGAAGGCCAGGGCCCCGCCGGCGTGTTCCTCCTCCGCCAGACCGTACAGGTTGGCGGCGAAGCTGATCTGGGTCTTCACCTCTTTCTTGCAATAGCCATAGTAGTTATCGGCCAGCAGGGTCAGGATCACCCCGGACTCGTCGCGCGCGGTGATTTTGAAAGCCTGGCCGTCGTTGTACAGCTCCGCCTCGTCACGCCAGCACATGCCGTCGCGGCGCTGCCGCGCGGTGGCGTGGTCCCAGTGCGGCAGCCCCAACTCGGCCTTGGTCAGGCGCACCAGGTGCGGCGCCAGGATCACGCAGCCGCTGTGGCCGCTCCAGTGCTCGACGTCCAGGGCGGCATCGAACTCCGCCAGGTTGGGGTTGCCGCCGTTGCCGAAAATGCTTTCGACAAAATCGAGGTTGCTGACCAGGTTGCCCGGGGCGAAGAAGCGGATCTCCATGGTCTTCTCCGCCGCCTCGCAGGGAATGGCGGGGCACACCAGGGGGCGCAGCAGCAGCGACACGAACATGCGTGCGGGCGTCGGCTCGTCGGCGGTGAACGGCAGCATCAACAGGTCTTGTGGCGGGTTCAGCGCCGCCGCCAGCAAGCGCGCGAAGGTCCGCTTCGGCGCTGCCTTTTTGTCGCCGGGAATCGGCAGACCGCCTTCGGCGATGTGGAACGATCCCTTGGTGGTACGCCGATCGCTGGCCGGGTTGTGCAGCACGCCCTGCCTGACCCTGTAGCTGGAGACGATATCGGAGCGGAATTCGTCGCGCCCCACCGGCAGTGACAACTCGCGCGCCACCCCGTGGTGATCGAGGATGAAGGTCTGGGTCGGCAGGCTCGGCGCCGCATCCAGTTCCAGGTCCTCGAGGTAACGATTGACGAAATCCTGAATGCGCCGGTCGGCAGGGCAGAGATAGTTGGAGAGCAGGCGGTTCTTCTCGCGGTAGGCCTTCAACAGATCCTTTGCGGTATGCAGAAACTCCGCCCCCTCACCGGCGCTACAGGTCGGCTGGCCGGAGGAGGCGAGCTTGAGGTTGATGTACAGGTGCAGCTTGCGCCGCGCCGCGTCCGGATCGGTGTTGCCTTGGCCCAAACCGAGCGTTCGCCCAAGATCCATAACTTTCCTCCCACCAGGTGCGCCGGGGGGCGCAGCCCAAGGTTGTGTGCTGATCGACTGTTTTCGCGTCCACCCGGGCCAGCAGCCTGTCCCGCATAGCGGGACGCCGATTCTGGTCCGATCGGCCCCGTCGCTCAACCCGCGGGGCGGTTTTGGGCGCTCCCGCCGCAGCGGTCCGGACGCCGCCGCGATGGCTTGCGCTCGGCACAGGCACCGGCCAGTGCCGGCACCCCTGGCGACCGCACCCCGCCCTGACCCGGATACGAAGCGCAATGATCGTGCCTGCTCACAAAGCCCCGGGGCCGGGACCCCGCGCCGGGCGCGCGCGGCAACGCGCTGTCGGCCACCCCCGGTCCGGCCCGACGCCGGCGCCGACGCCAGCCAGGCTGGCGATATTTTCTTTTGCTTCCGCCAGTTAGAGATTACGCCTGGCCACCACCGACGCGCATGCCTGGGCCTGGCCGGGCGCTCTCCCCACAGCCTGGCGGCACAACCGGACCCAGCCCGCCTGCACCGGCGCCACCCCGGCCGCCTCGCCCCAAGATGCAGCATCCGCATCGCCACGGTGCACCAGCCCTACAGGCGCGCGCCATTATGGGGCGCATTGCGCACCACAAACCAGCCCGACATCCCCGAGCGCAGCGACATCCTGCTGTTAATCAACACAAAAAAAGCCTTGGCACAAGGATTGCGGTGTCCTGGTGAGTGACCGGCCGGGGGCGCCGCTGTCGTCACGCCAACGCCCCGGCACCGGCCAGACACCGCCGCCTCATCCATCGAATCTAGAACCGATTGCGCAGGAGTCGACATGCAGATTTTTCAACTTTTCAAGGGTTTGACGGCCACGCTGACCCTGGCTGCCGGGGTGGTCGGACTGCTCGGCACAGGCCCGGTCCAGGCCGCGGAGACGATCAAGGTCGGCGTACTCCACTCCCTGTCCGGCACCATGGCGATCAGCGAAACCACGCTCAAGGACACCATGCTGATGCTCATCGCCGAACAGAACAAGAAAGGCGGACTGTTGGGCAAACAACTGGAGGCCGTGGTCGTCGACCCGGCGTCGGATTGGCCGCTGTTCGCCGAGAAGGCGCGTGAACTCCTTGCCAAAGAGAAGGTTGCGGCAGTGTTCGGCTGCTGGACCTCGGTCTCGCGCAAGTCGGTGCTGCCGGTGTTCGAGGAGCTGAACGGCCTACTGTTCTACCCGGTGCAATACGAGGGTGAAGAGTCATCCAAGAACGTTTTCTACACCGGCGCCGCGCCCAACCAGCAGGCGATCCCGGCGGTCGACTACCTGATGAACGACATCGGCGTGCAGCGCTGGGTCCTGGCCGGCACCGACTACGTATACCCGCGCACCACCAACAAGATCCTCGAGGCCTATCTCAGGGCCAAGGGGGTGGCCGCTGCGGACATCATGATCAACTACACGCCCTTCGGTCACTCCGACTGGCAGTCCATCGTCGCCGAGATCAAGAAGTTCGGCTCGGCCGGCAAGAAGACCGCCGTGGTCTCGACCATCAACGGCGACGCCAACGTCCCCTTCTACAAGGAGCTGGGCAACCAGGGCCTGTCCGCCGAGGACATCCCGGTGGTCGCCTTCTCGGTGGGTGAAGAGGAGCTGTCCGGCATCGACACCAAGCCGCTGGTCGGGCACCTCGCCGCCTGGAACTATTTCATGAGCGTGGACGCGCCCGAGAACGACGCCTTCATCAAGAGCTGGCACAGCTTCATCAAGAGCGACCGGCGGGTCACCAACGACCCGATGGAGGCCCACTACATCGGCTTCAACCTGTGGGTGAAGGCGGTGGAAAAGGCCGGCACCACGGATCCCGACAAGGTGGCCGCGGCGATCATCGGCCTGGAGGTTCCCAACCTGACCGGCGGCACCGCGGTGATGCTCAAGAACCATCACATCACCAAGCCGGTGCTGATCGGCGAGATCCAGGAAGACGGTCAGTTCAGCGTGGTCTGGCAGACCGACAAGGAAGTCCCGGGCGATGCCTGGTCCGACTTCCTGCCGGGCAGCAAGGACATCACCGCCGACTGGACGCCGCCGATCTCCTGCGGCAACTACAACACCGTGACCAAGACCTGCTCGGGGCAGAACTACTGACCTGAACCAATCCGCCCCGGGGCCGTGCCGCTGGCGGCCCCGGGCGCCTGGACCGACCCATTACGACCATGCCGTCGCCGCGCGCGCACGGCATACGGACCCTAGCGACATGTACAGAAGACGCAAGCACGTCCGCAGCGGCTTCATGGCAGTCGGTGCCTGGCTGATCCTGTCCTTGGCGATGAGCGGCTACGGCAACCAGGCCAATGCCGAGGCCGCGGCATTCGACCAGGGGCTCGTGTTGCTGCAACAGAACAGTTTCCAGAGCGTCGAAGCCGGTGTTAGCCGCATCGCCGCGAGCGCTGATCCGCGGGCCCGGCAACTGCTCGACCAGCTGCTGACCGGCGACCTCTATGTGCGCAAGAGCGACGACCGCCTGGTGTTGGCCAGGGGCGCGCCCGATGGCTTCCGCACCACCGACCCCTTCAGCGGCGCCGACCTGGGTCCGGCCGGCAAGCGCGACCTCGCGCGCGTGAAGCTCAACAACAAGCTGCGCGCCCAAGTGCGCAACGCCGCGGCGGGCCTGAGCCTGGCCGATGCCGATGCCCGGATCCGGCTCGGCGCGGTGCAGGAGATGACCGGTCGGTTGGACGCCGATGCACTCGAGGTCCTGCAACAGCGCCTCACCCATGAACCGGACGACAAAGTGCGCGAGGCCATACTGACGGCGGTCGCCCTGGGCCACCTGGAGAACCGCGACCCGGTGCTGCAGCTGGCCGCTGTCGAGACGCTGAGCGGCAATCTCAATCCCGCGGTACGGGGCGGGCTCACGGCCCTGCGCGACCGAACCGGGGACGCGGCCGTCCGGGAGGCCGTGGACCGGGCCCTGCTGTCCATCGAGGCGACACTGCAGGCCTACCGGCTGGCCGAGACCTTGTTCTTCGGCCTGAGCGCCGGTTCGGTGCTGGTGCTGGCAGCCATCGGACTCGCCATCACCTTCGGCGTGATGGGCGTGATCAACATGGCGCACGGCGAACTGATCATGCTGGGCGCCTATACCACCTACATGGTGCAGCAATTACTGCCCGGGGCCTTGGAGTGGTCACTGCTGATCGCCGTGCCGGCGGCCTTTGTGGTGTCGGGCGCGGTTGGCATCCTGATCGAGCGCGGGGTGATCCGCTTCCTCTACGGCCGGCCGCTGGAGACCCTGCTCGCGACCTTCGGCGTCAGCCTGATTCTGCAGCAACTGGTACGCACCCTGATCTCGCCGCAGAACGTGCCGGTGGCCAACCCGGCCTGGATGTCCGGCTCCTGGGAAATCAACAGCGTGCTGTCGCTGACCCTGAACCGCCTCTACATCGTGGTCTTCTGCCTGCTGGTGTTCGCGGCCCTGTTCCTGGTGCTGAAAAAGACCGTGCTCGGGCTGCAGGTGCGCGCGGTCGCGCAGAACCGCAACATGGCGCGGGCCATGGGCATCCGCACCGAATGGGTCGACGCCCTCACCTTCGGCCTGGGTTCCGGCATTGCCGGCGTCGCCGGAGTGGCCTTGAGTCAGCTCACCAACGTCGGGCCCAACCTCGGCCAAGCCTACATCATCGACTCTTTCATGGTGGTGGTGTTCGGCGGCGTCGGCAACCTGTGGGGGACGCTGGTGGGCGGCATCGGCCTGGGCGTGGCGAACAAATTCCTCGAACCCTGGGCCGGCGCCGTATTGGCCAAGATCCTGATCCTGGTGCTCATCATCCTGTTCATTCAAAAGCGCCCGCGCGGGCTGTTCCCGCAGAAGGGCCGGGCGGCGGAGCACTGAGCATGGGCATGACCAGACTGTTACGCGATGACCGCGGCGGCCAGATCCTGCTGGCGCTGCTGGCCCTGCTCACGGTGGCGGCGCCGCTGCTCAACCTGCTGCTACCCGAAAGCCACCCGCTGCATCTGTCCACTTACACCCTGACCCTGCTCGGCAAGTACCTGACCTATGCTCTGCTCGCGGTGGCGGTCGACCTGGTGTGGGGCTACCTCGGCATCCTCAGCCTGGGTCACGCGGCCTTCTTCGCCCTGGGCGGCTACGCCATGGGCATGTACCTGATGCGCCAGATCGGCGACCGCGGCGTCTACGGCAACCCCGAGCTGCCGGATTTCATGGTGTTCCTCGACTGGCAGGAGCTGCCCTGGTTCTGGTACGGCTTCGACCAACTCTGGTTCGCCGCGCTGATGGTGGTGCTGGTGCCGGGCGTGCTGGCCTTCGTCTTCGGCTGGCTGACCTTCCGCGCCCGGGTCACCGGTGTTTACCTGTCGATCATCACCCAGGCCCTGACCTTTGCCCTGATGCTCGCCTTCTTTCGCAACGAGATGGGCTTCGGCGGCAACAATGGCCTGACCGACTTCAAAGACATCCTCGGCTTCAGCCTGCAGGCCGACGGTACGCGGGTCGCGCTGTTCGTGGCTTCGGCGCTGGCGCTGGCGCTGGGTTACCTGGCATGTCGGGCGATCATCACCTCGCGTCTGGGCCGGGTGGCGGTGGCGATCCGCGACGCCGAGGACCGCACCCGGTTCATCGGTTACCGCGTCGACCGGGTGAAACTGGCGATCTTCACCTTCTCGGCCATGCTGGCCGGCGTGGCCGGCGCCCTGTATGTGCCGCAGGTCGGCATCATCAACCCGGGCGAGTTCTCGCCACTCAACTCCATCGAGGTGGTGATCTGGGTGGCGGTCGGGGGCCGCGCCACCTTGTTCGGCGCTGTGGCCGGCGCCCTGCTGGTCAACTACGGCAAGACCTACTTCACCGCCGCCCTCCCCGACGCCTGGCTGTTCGCCCTGGGCGGGCTGTTCGTGCTGGTCACCCTGTTCCTGCCGCGCGGCCTGACCGGGCTGTTGCGCCGCAAGCAGGTGACGGCATGAAAGCGGTCGAGCAACTGCGCAGCAACCTGCGCCGCGACCAGGTCTGGGACTTCATGCTGTCGCCGTCGGACCTGGAACTGGACCTCAGCCACGGCACCATCCTGTATCTCGAAGCGGTGTCGGTCAGCTTCGACGGCTTCAAGGCCATCAACAATCTGAACCTCTATATCGACGCCGGCGAACTGCGCTGCATCATCGGTCCCAACGGGGCCGGCAAGACCACCATGATGGACATCATCACCGGCAAGACCCGCCCGGACAGCGGCAGCGCCTGGTTCGGCCAGAAGATCGACCTGCTGCGCCTGAGCGAGCCGGAGATCGCCCAGGCCGGAATCGGCCGCAAATTCCAGAAGCCGACCGTGTTCGAACAGCACGCGGTGTTCGAGAACCTCGAACTCGCCATGGCCGGCGACAAGCGCGTCTGGCCGACCTTCCGCGCCCGGCTCGACGGCGAGCAGCGCGACCGCATCGCCGAGGTGCTGGAAACCATCGGCCTGCAGGAACAGGTCGCGCAGCGCGCCGGGGCCCTGTCGCACGGCCAGAAGCAGTGGCTCGAGATCGGCATGCTGCTGATGCAGAACCCGCACCTGTTGCTGGTGGACGAACCGGTCGCCGGCATGACGCACCAGGAGATGGACCGCACCGCGGAACTGCTGACCGCGCTGGCGGGCAAACACTCGGTGGTGGTGGTCGAACACGACATGGATTTCGTGCGTTCGATCGCGCGCAAGGTCACGGTGCTGCACCAGGGCAGCGTGCTGGCGGAGGGGAGCATGGACGAGGTGCAGAACGATCCGCGCGTGGTGGAGGTCTATCTTGGCGAATGAGCTGCTGAGCGTGCACGGACTCAACCAGTTCTACGGCGAGAGCCACACGCTTTGGAACCTCGATCTGACAGTTCCCAAAGGCCAGTGCACCTGCATCATGGGCCGCAACGGCGTGGGCAAGACCACCCTCCTGCAGTGCATCATGGGCCTGTTGCCGGTGCGCAGCGGCAGCATCGCCTATCGCGGCGCCGACATCGCCCGGCAGCCCGCCGACCGGCGCGCCGGCCTGGGCATAGGCTACGTCCCGCAGGGCCGGCAGATCTTCCCGTTGCTGACGGTGGAAGAGAACCTGCAGACCGGCCTGCCGGCCCGACGCGACGGCGTGCGCCGCATTCCCGCTTTCATCTACGAACTCTTCCCGGTGCTGCGGGACATGCGCGGGCGGCGCGGCGGCGATCTGTCCGGCGGCCAGCAGCAGCAGCTGGCCATCGGCCGGGCGCTCATCACCCGCCCCAAGGTGCTCCTCCTCGACGAGCCGACCGAGGGCATCCAGCCCTCGATCATCAAGGATAT
>JBFZDU010000473.1:0-3767 GCA_041307205.1 Gammaproteobacteria bacterium
GTCACCGGCCGGCTGCGCATGGCCGAGGGCGATGGCCGGGGATTCTGGCTGGCGCTCGCCGGGCTGCCCCTGGCCGGAATCGGGGGCCTGGCCAAGGAGATCGCGGCCTTGTATCCGTTGCTGGTGCTGGTGCTGGAGTGGACCCTGCTGCGCGGGCTGGGCGCACCGCGGCGCTGGCTGTTGGTCGGGTTGGCGGCGGTCCTGCCGGTCGCGCTCGGGATTGCCTATCTGTTCACCCACCTGGGCATGCTGAACTTCGGTGGACGCGCCTTCACCCTGGAGGAACGCGTACTCACCGAGGCCCGGGTGCTGTGGCTGTACCTGCGCATGCTGTTCAGCCCGGACCTCGGGCTGTTGGGGCTGTTTCACGACGACATCCGCACCAGCATCGGTCTCACCTCGCCCTGGACCACGCTCCCGGCGGTGCTCGGTTGGCTGGTGCTGCTGCCGGCGGCGATCCTCGGCGCCAGGCGTTGGCCGCTGGCCGCGTTCGCGGTGCTCTTCTACCTTGCCGGCCACGCCCTCGAATCGACCGTGTTCCCGCTGGAGCTGGTGTTCGAGCACCGCAACTACCTGCCGTCGTTCGGCCCGCTGTTCGCCCTCGGCGCCGGCGCCCTGCTGCTGGCGGCGCGCGCCCGCCACGGGCGCTGGTTGAAGCTCGGGCTGGTGGTATACCTCGGGCTGTTCGCCGCCGTCACCCACCTGCGGGCCTGGGACTGGTCGACCGAGGACCGGTTGATCCTGAGCGAGGCCGAACGCCATCCCGAATCGGTGCGAGCCAGCTTCGCCCTCGCCAAACGGCTGATCGGCGGGCTGCCGGACGCCATCGACCCGGCCCAGTCCTATGCCGCGGCGCGCTATTACCTCGAACAAGTCAGGGAGTTGGCACCGCAGAACCTGGACGCGCTGTTCGGCCTGGTGGTGCTGAATCTGCACATCGGTCAGCCGCCGGAACCGGCCTGGATCGAGGCCCTCACCAGCGGCCTGCGCCACGGCGTGGTCGACCCCACCCACGTCACCACCTCGCAGTTTTCGTTCCTGGTGCAATGGCACATGGCGGACGGCTATGCCCTGCCGCGCGCGACCGTGCTGGGCATCTTCGAGGCGGCACTGGCCAACCCGCGCTTCGACAACGTCGCCCGGGCCGGCATCCTCGCGGCGCTGCGTGCCTACTATCTGGAGGTCCTGAAGGAACCCGAACAGGCGTTGCCCTACGCCCGCGAATCGGTGCGCTACTGGCCGCAGCGCTGGCATTACCAGAAGCGCCTGGTGGAGCTCCTGGTCCAGCTGCGGCGGCTGGATGAGGCCGAGGCGGCGTTGCGCAGCGCCGTGCGTTATGACGCGGCCGGAATGCACGCACAAAGTGCCGCGGAACTGGCACAATCGATCGCCATCGCGAGAACTGCACCTGAAGGATCAGCCGGAGCGCCCGGCGCCCCCGAGCAATGAATGCAAACCCCGGCCAGCCGCAGCTGAGCATCGTGCTCCCAGCCCTGAACGAGAGCGCCAGCCTCGCGCAGTTGATCCCCGCGCTGCAGCAACGCTTCCCGCAGGCGGAGATCCTGGTGGTCGACGACGGCTCTTCCGATCGTACCCTCGAAGTCTGCGACGCGGCCATCTGCCGCGTGGTCCGCAATCCCTATCGCATGGGCAACGGCGCGGCGGTCAAGCGCGGGATGCGCGCAGCGCGGGCCGAGACCGTGGTCCTGATGGACGCCGACGGCCAGCACACGCCGGCGCAGGTGGCGCAACTGCTGGAGCGCTATGCCAGTGGCGACTACGACATGGTGGTGGGCGCCCGCGCCGCCTCCCGGCAGGCCAGCCTGTTCCGCATGACCGGCAACCACCTGCTCAATCGCCTGGCGAGCTGGATGACCAACCAGCGGGTGGCAGATCTCACCAGCGGCCTGCGGGTGGTCAAGGCGGAGCGCTTCCGCGAATTCCTGCACCTGCTGCCGAACGGCTTTTCTTACCCGACCACCATCACCATGGCCTTTTTCCGCTCCGGCTACCCGGTGAGCTATGTGCCGGTGGACGTGCAGCCACGCATCGGGCGCAGCCACATCCGACCGTTGCGCGATGGCGCGCGGTTTCTGTTGATCGTGTTCAAGATAGGTTCGCTGTACTCGCCGCTCAAGCTGTTCCTGCCGATGAGCCTGCTGCTGTTCATGATTGGCACCGGGCTGTACGCCTATACCTACATGGTGGCAGGTCGCTTCACCAACATGAGCGCCCTGCTGCTGACGACGTCGCTGCTGACCTTCCTCATCGGCATGGTGTCGGAGCAGATCACCAATTTGATGTTCGCGCGGCGCGAGCGGCAGTGAGTGGCGGCGGGGCTTAGGTGGTCAGTCCGCGGACCGCCGGATCCCGATCCGCCGCCCGATCGGCGCGCGGCGCGCCGCCTGCCGAGCAAGCAGGGATGGTGCCACCCGCCGTCACTCCAACCAGGCGTTGACCCGGGTCACGTCCTCCGCGTCCAGGGTGCCGGCGGCCTGCTCCAGGGTCAGGATGGTGAGCACGTAATCGTAGCGCGCCAGGGCGTAATTGCGCTGCGCATCGAACAGGTCGCGCTGGCTGTTCAACACGTCCACCAGGGTGCGGGTGCCGACGTCGAAACCGGCCGTGGTGGCATCCAGGGCGCTTTGTGCGGACACGGTCGTGGCCTGCAGCGCCTGCACCCGGCTGATCGTCGATTCCACCCCGCGGTAGGCATCGCGCACCTGCCGGTCGACCGCGCGGCGCTGCTGGTCCAGCACGTCCTGGCTGGCCGTTAAGTTGTGCCGCGCCTGGCGGGTCGCCGCGGAGATGCCGCCCCCCGCATACAGCGGCACCGCCAGCTGCACCCCCAGGCTGGTGGTATCGACATCGCGATCCTCGCTGGACCGCGACAGTTGATAGGCGCCCACCATATCCACCGCCGGGAAATGCCCCGAACGCTGCACCTCGATCTCCGTGCGCGCCGTCTCCACCGCCTGCTGGGCCGACTGCACGCCGGGGTTGTTCCGCAGCGCCTGCTCGCTCCACTCGTCCAGATCGGCGGGCGCCGGCAGGTCGAGCGGGATCTGCGCCTGCAGCGGCGCCAGGTCCGCAGGCAACTCCGGGCCGACGATCTCGCGCAGCGCCTCCCAGCTGTTATCCAGGAGGTTTCTGGCGTTGATCTCGTCCGCCCGCGCCTGGTCGAACCGCGCCTGTGCCTCGTGCACGTCGGTGATCGCGATCAAGCCCACCTCGAAGCGCTGCTTGGCCTGGTCGAGCTGGCGCTCGATCGCCTTTTCCTCCGACTGGGCGAAGCCCAGGTTGTCCTGCGCCGCCAAGACCCGGAAATAGGCCTGCGCCACGCGCAGCGCCAGACCCTGCTCGGACACCACGTAGTCGGCCTCGGCCTGGGCGATCTGGCTGTCCGCCTGTTCGAGCTGCAGCAGGCGGTCGCGCCGGTACAGCGGCTGCACCAGGGTCACGGCGGCGCCACGGTTGGTGGACGAACCGTCCGGAAACAACGCGGCCGCGCCGCCCGAGACGTCCTGGTCCTGCCAGGTGAGATCGGCACTGAGTCCGACATTGGGCAGCAACTGCGAACGCGCCAGCGGCCGCGCCTCGAGGACCGCGTCCCGATTGGCACTCGCCGCCGCCAACTGCGGATCGTTCTGCCGCGCCAGCTCATAGACCTGAAGCAGATCCTCGGCGGCCACCAGCTGGGTGCCGAGCGCCAGGGCGACGGCCGTAACGAGCAATTTCATGACATGAGCACCTTTCAGCAAAGTATT
>JBFZDU010000474.1:0-3302 GCA_041307205.1 Gammaproteobacteria bacterium
CGGGCTCGGGGGCGCCTGCCGGCGCCGCAGCAGGTCCTGGAACAGGCGCCGAAAATAGATGTCGCGGCGCAGCGCGATGTCGAACGACTCCCAACCGAAGGACACGAAGGCCAGCCCGAACTCGGCGGCGGCGGCACGTGCGCCGGGGGCGATGTCGGCCACGCCCATGGCGAGCATGGCGGCCGCCTCCCGTTCCGAGCAGGCGGTCCCGGCGATAGCGACGCGCAGCTGCTCGACCCGGGCCCGGGCCTGGATCTCGCGCAGGAAGCGCTGCGCCCCGGCCCCTTCCTGGCGCATCGCCCAGCGCAGCGGGGCGCTCAGCAGGACTGCGGGGTCCTGCTCCCCGTCCCAGCGCCCGGGCGCCAGCATCAGCCCCTGCTCGCGCCGGAAGGCGTGGATCAGCACCCAGCGCCGGTGCTGCGGGTATTGGCGCAACAGCGCCGGGTGCCGGGTCCCGCTCTCCGCGCTCGGCGGCTACGACCTCGCCGACAGTGGTACCCTGGTGTTCGGCGACGACTGAAACGGCAGCGGCACCGCCGGCCACAGCGACCCGCGCCGCCCGCTAGTGAGCCGGCTGGTCCCCCCCCGCAGACCCGGTAACCGGAAACCGGGCCCGGCCCGGTCCCGCAACCCCGCGCCCAATCAGGCAGCGCGGTGTGGTGCAATAAGCGCCGCATCCACCGGAGCATTCCATGACCATAGACATCGTGATCCTCCCACCGCTGCTGGCCCTGCTGGCGGGCGTCGCCATCCTGATCTGGCCGCGGCTGTTGAATTACATCGTGGCCTTTTACCTGATCCTGGTCGGCGTGGTGGGCCTGGTCGGGCATCACGGGCGGTTCACGCTTTTCTAGCAGGCCGCGGGCCCCGTATCGGCCGCGCTCGCCGCTGCTGTAGACTGCGCCATCCCAATCGTACTGACGGAGGGCGGTGCAGTGAACCGTCTGGCTGGGCGCGCTCCCCGCTGCTGCTGTGAACCCTGGGCGTTTGGCTCTGCGCTGCTCCGGGCCGCGCTGGTCGGCCTAGGTCTGGTGCTGCTGCCGGCCGTGGCTGCCGCTGCCGGCAGCAATGCCGGCCCGATCTGCGTTCCGGCCGAGTTCATCCTGTTCGGCCTCACCCTGCTCGGGGTGGCGTTGTTGCACCGGCATACCTTGGAGGTGGCGCTGGTCGGCCTGGCGGCCATCACCGCCTACAAGTTCTTCTACACCGGTTTCAGGGAGGGCGACGGCCTCGCCGGGCTTGCGGCGCACCTCGGGCACGAGTGGGTGATACTCGCCAACCTGCTCGGTCTGCTGCTCGGTTTCGCCCTGCTGGCGCGGCATTTCGAGGACAGCCACGCGCCGCGCCTGCTGCCCGCGCTATTGCCCGATGACTGGCGCGGTGGCCTGGTGTTGCTGGTGCTGGTGTTCGTGCTCTCGGCGTTTCTGGACAACATCGCGGCGGCCCTGATCGGCGGTACTGTCGCCGGCAGCGTGTTTCGCTATCGCGTGCATGTCGGTTACCTGGCGGCCATCGTGGCCGCGGCCAACGCCGGTGGCGCCGGCAGCGTCGTGGGCGACACCACGACCACCATGATGTGGATCTCGGGGGTGGCGCCGCTCGAGGTATTGCCCGCTTACGTGGCGGCCGGTGTCGCCTTGCTGGTGTTCGGCATCCCGGCGGCGCTGCAGCAGCAGAAGTACTCGCCGGTGGTGAAGGACGCCGCGGCGGACGTGGCGGTCGATTGGATGCGCTTGGCCATCGTGGCCGCCATCCTGGTGGTCGCCGTTGCCGTCAATGTGACCGTGAACGCCCGTTACAAGGAGTTCGCCGACAGTTTCCCGTTCCTCGGCGCCGCCGTCTGGGTGGTCTTGCTGCTGGCGAGCCCGATTCGCAAACCGGAGTGGAGCCTGCTCCCGGTGACGCTCAAGGGCAGCCTGTTCCTGCTGTCGCTGGTGATCTGCGCCTCCATGATGCCGGTCGAGGATCTGCCGCCGGCCTCCTGGTTGTCGGCGCTGGTGCTGGGATTCGTCTCGGCGGTGTTCGACAACATCCCGCTGACCGCGCTCGCCCTCAAGCAGGGCGGGTACGACTGGGGCATGCTGGCATATGCCGTCGGCTTCGGCGGGTCAATGATCTGGTTTGGCAGTTCCGCCGGCGTGGCCTTGTCCAACCTCTATCCGCATGCCAAGTCCGTGGGTGCCTGGGTCCGGCACGGCTGGCATGTGCCCCTGGCCTATGTCCTGGGCTTCCTGGTGCTGCTCGGGGTCTTGGGTTGGCAACCGCACGCAACGGCCGGTAACGACGCCAGGCACCAGCCACCGGCGGTCCCGGAGGTATCCCGATGATCAAGTTCCTGGTTCCCACCGACGGGTCTGAGAATGCCGAGCGTGCCGTGCGGCACGTGATCAAGCTGGCGCAGTGCCGCGAACCGGTACAGGTCGAGCTGATCAATGTTCGCCCCCCGATCGACGCCTGGGAGGTCCGCCGCTTTCTCAACGACCAGGAGATCGCGGCGATCCAGGAGCGCGAGGGCCAGGACGACCTGCGTTCGGCTTGCGCGCTGCTGGACCAGGCCGGCGTGCCCTACCACGCGCAGGTGGTGACGGGTCCGGTCCCCCAGACCATAACGCGCTTCGCCGACGAACACGATTGTGACTACATCGTCATGGGCACCCACGGCCGCGGGGATTTGGCCAATCTGTTTCTGGGCTCGACGACCGCCAAGGTCCTTCATCTCACCAAGGTGCCGGTCACCCTGGTCAAGTAGGCGGTCGTGGCGCCTGGCGGTTGCGTTTGCCCCCGGCTTGCTGCGATTCTGCGGACCGCCGCGCCCTGGCCGATGAACGAGGACTTGCCCCATGAATGATCCGGTCCACCCCGAGCCCCAGGGTGCCGCGGCGACTGCCAACGGCCAGGCGGTGCGGCGGCTGCGCGATCACCTGCAGACCCGGGTGCTGGGCCAGGAGGCCCTGGTCGACCGGTTGCTGATCGCCCTGCTGGCGGACGGGCACCTGCTGGTCGAGGGGGCGCCGGGGCTCGCCAAGACCACGGCGATCAAGGAGCTGGCGGGCGGCCTGGAGGCGGACTTCAAGCGCCTGCAGTTCACCCCCGACCTGCTGCCGGGCGACCTGACCGGGACCGAGGTGTACCGCCCCCAGAGCGGCGACTTCCACTTCCAGCCGGGGCCGCTGTTCCATCACCTGATCCTGGCCGACGAGATCAACCGGGCCCCCGCCAAGGTGCAGTCGGCGCTGCTGGAGGCCATGGGCGAACGTCAGATCACGGTGGGCCAGCAGACCTACCGCTTGGCAGAACCCTTT